>CAVIEK010000068.1:0-12847 GCA_963641805.1 Bacteroides fragilis | reverse complement strand
CAAAAGCAATTTTTTATAAGGATAAACCACCATTTTCTTTACTTTACAACAAAACGAGCCCTTAAAAGTGATTGCTTGCACTATGTTGCCTCCGGCTTAATTAGGCGGCGCTTCGGCAATAGCAAATTCGAGCAAGCTCGATTTGCTATTGCGCTCGGCTTGCACTAATTTTGTCATCAAAAACAAGAAGCGATGGGCAATAGCTTGACAATCAAGATGAGCCGACTGGCACACAGCAACATCGGAGCTGCCGCCATCAATATGGCTCTCGCCTATGTGGTGTGGATGCTTGCACGGCTTGCCTTCTTTTTTGAGAACTGGAACACTTTTGCGCCTTATATGTCGTGGGGGCTATTGGGCAGTGAGCTACACGGCTCGCTGGTGTTCGACACGTCGGCGCTGCTCTACGTCAACGCACTGTATCTGGTGCTCACTTTACTACCATTCCACCTCAAGGAATGCCACAGGTTCCACATGGGACTAAAATGGCTTTATGTGACGACCAATGCTGTGGCAATAGCCACAAGTATGGCCGACGCCGTGTATTTCCAGTACACGGGCCGACGCTCCACCATAACGGTGTTCAGCGAGTTCAGCAACGAGGGCAACATCGGCAGTATCATAGTAACCGAATTGGCCAACCACTGGTACCTGCTGGCTGCCTTTGCCGCCATCGTGGCTCTTTTGTGGCTTGCTTTCGTAATGCCGAGCATCGCATCGTACCGCAACGGGAAAGTATACTATGTGTCGCAGACGGTGGCTTTGCTCGTTTGTGCTCCTCTTGCCATCGTGGGCATCCGCGGCAGTGTCACGGCAGGCACTCGCCCAATCACGGTGAGCAACGCCAACCAGTATGTGAACCGCCCCGTTGAGGCGACGGTGGTACTCAACACCCCGTTCAGCATAATACGCAGCATAGGCAAGAAAGTGTATGTCACACCCGATTACATGACACGCGAAGCCATGGAGCGAGAATATACCCCCATCAACGCCCCAGCCGCCCACGACTCGCTCACTATGGGCCGGAAAAACGTGGTGATTCTCATCATCGAAAGCCTTGGGAAAGAATACATCGGAAGCCTTAACCCGAAGCCCAACACCACTTACACCCCGTTTATCGACTCGCTTATACCCAAGTCGCTCACCTATCGCTACAGTTATGCCAACGGCCGCATCTCGATGGATGCCATGCCGTCGATTCTGTCGGGCATTCCCATGTTTGTGGAGCCGTTCTTCCTGACTCCCGCCTCGCTCAACGACGTGCAAGGCATAGCATCGATGCTCGCTCCCAGGGGCTACTATAGCGCGTTTTTCCATGGAGCGCACAACATTTCGATGGGATTCAGCGCATTTGCCCATTCAATAGGATACAACGACTACTTCGGCCTTGATGAATATTGCAAATCAGACAAATACGGCGGCATGGATGACTTCGACGGCAAATGGGCCGTTTGGGATGAGCCGTTCCTTCAATTCACACTTGACAAGGTCGGGGATTTCCGTCAGCCATTCCTGGCAACGGTATTCAGTGCCTCGTCACACCACCCATATAAGGTACCCGACAACCTCGTCGCACAATACCCCGAGGAAGGCGGCCTTGCCATACACAAATGCATCCGCTATACCGACCATGCCTTGCGCCGGTTCTTTGAGCGGGCAAGCCGGCAGCCGTGGTTTCGCAACACCATATTCGTGATTGTGGCCGACCACACCAACCAGACACAACGGCCGGAATACAAGACCGACCTCGGCTTGTATTCAGTACCCATCATATTCTACACCCCCGACGGGAGCCTGCATCCGGCAATCGACACCACCAAAATCGCCCAGCAGACCGACATCACCCCCACACTGATGCACATGCTTGGCTATGACAAGCCTTATATGGCTTTCGGGATCGACCTGCTGTCGACTCCTGCCCAACAGACATGGGCCGTGAACTACAACAACGGTATCTACCAGTATCTAAACGGCGACTTTATGATCCAATTCGACGGAACAAGAGTGAAAGCCATGTACGACTTCAAGCACGACGTGATGCTGCGCCACAACGTGGCCAGACAACACCCCCAACTGCTGCAGGCCATGGAGCGGCGGCTCAAGGCCATGATACAACAGTATATGAGCCGAATGAACGAAAATCGCCTGATTCCTGGCAAGTGACCGCTGCGGCAGTCCACGCTGCCTGCCGCAGAACGACATTTTTAACAAAGAAACTAAGATGAACAGCATATACCGACGGATGCGACTGCTCGACAGCAGCGCCTGGGCTCCCACAGTGGCCCTCTTGATCAATCTCGCGTTGGCCTACGTGGCCTACTTTGCCACACGGCTTATATTCCTTGCCGAGAATTACAGCTACTTTGCCGACAATCTCAACACCGGCCATCTCGCCGAGATGATGCGTGGCGGACTGGTGTTCGACACTTCGGCAATTATGTATACCAACGCCCTTTACATCCTGCTCATGCTGCTACCTGTGCACTTGAAGGAGCGCGACATCTACCACAAGGTGTGCCGATGGCTCTTTGTGGTTGTCAACGGCATAGCCGTGGTTATGAATATGGCCGATACAGTCTACTTCCAGTACACATCACGCCGCACCACCAGCACGGTGTTCAGCGAGTTCAGTCACGAGAGCAACATCGGCAGTGTAATAGGCACCGAGATAGTGGCACACTGGTATCTGTGGATAGCAGCTGCCGCAATTATCGCCCTTCTGTGGCTGCTATATGCCGACAGTCGCCTCAACTGGCGACGCCTCATGTGGTGGCGCTATGATGTGGCACAGACTCTGAGTGTGACGGTAATGGCAATACTGTGCGTGGCAGGCATGCGTGGCGGCTTTGCGCATGCGGTGCGCCCCGTGACGGTGAGCAACGCCAACCAGTATGTCGACCGCCCTATTGAGGCGGCTTTGGTACTCAACACCCCGTTCTCGATGATACGGACAATCGGGAAAAACGTGTTTACCGACCCGCATTACTTTGCAAGCGAGCACGAAGCCGCGACATTCTACTCACCGGTGCATCAGCCAGTGAAAGGGGCTAAATTCAGCGGCAAAAATGTGGTGGTAATCATCATAGAGAGTTTCGGAAAGGAATATATAGGCAGCATGAACCGTGGCCTCGAAGGCGGCAACTACAAAGGCTACACCCCGTTCACCGACTCTCTTGCGGCTCACAGCGCAACCTTCCGCTACAGTTTCGCCAACGGCCGCAAGAGCATCGATGCAATGCCGTCGGTATTGTCAAGCATTCCTATGTTTGTAGAGCCGTTTTTCCTCACACCTGCCTCTATGAACCACCTCACCGGTCTAGCAGGAGTGCTCGACGGGAAAGGCTACCATACGGCTTTCTTCCATGGCGCGCAGAACGGATCGATGGGATTCCAGGCTTTTGCCCGCAGCACAGGATTCAAGGAATATTACGGACGCACAGAGTTTGACGCCGACCCGCACTTCCGCGGCGAAAAAGACTACGACGGCATGTGGGCGATATGGGACGAGCCGTTCCTGCAATTCATGCTGCAAAAGCTCAACTCGTTCAAGCAACCATTCATGTCGGCTATATTCACCGCCTCGTCGCACCACCCGTTCAAGGTGCCGCAAGAGGTGGCCGCGCAATACCCCGAAGAAGGAGGGCTGCCCATACTCAAGTGTATTCGCTACACCGATAATGCCCTGCAACGGTTTTTCGACGGCGCAAAGTGCGAGCCATGGTTCCGCAACACAATCTTCGTGATTGTGGCCGACCACACCAACCAAAACAAGCATGAGGAATATAAGACCGACCTCGGCCTGTATTCTATCCCAATCATCTTCTACACGCCCGACGGAAGCATCACTTCCGGATGCCGGGGCGACGTGATAGCGCAACAAATCGACATAATGCCCACGGTTCTAGGAGCCTTGGGCTACGACAAGCCTTACGTGGCTTTCGGGACAGACCTGCTCCACTCGGAACCGTCACAGACGTGGGCGGTTAGCTACAACAACGGCATTTACCAGTATGTGAAGGGCAGCTACCTGTTGCAATTCGACGGCTCACGTGTGCGCGCCGCCTATGACTACCACCACGATCCCCTGTTGCGGCACAACGTGGCAGGGCATCTGCCAAGTGGGGTAGAACAACAGATGGTACTGGAACTTAAATCGCTCATTCAGCAATATATGGACCGAATGAACAACGACCGCCTCGTGGCCGGCAAATGACACCCCACCACACAACCGTGCATCTATTCAAAACTTTATAATCACCAATATGGATACTGAAATCAACATCAATGCCGATGAGCGCGCCGCACGCGGAGCAGCCCTGTTCAACCAAGGCTACAACTGCGCGCAAGCCGTGGCTCTCGCTTTCGCTGATCTCTATGCCGACCGCATCACTGCCGACACGCTGGCTCAAATCACCGCCTCATTTGGTGGCGGAATGGGACGCCTGAGACTCACCTGTGGAGCAGTGTCGGGGTTGGCGGTACTCGCCGGACTCGAAAACGGCAGCTCCGATTGTAGCGACATGGCCAAGCGCACCGCCAACTACGCACTCGTGCAGCAACTAGCCGGAAAATATAAGGAGGAAAACGACTCGCTTATATGCGCCGAACTGCTCGGGCTGCGCTCCGGACAAGTGGAACCGCCGCGTCCAAGCGAGCGGACCACAGCCTACTACAAAGCACGACCCTGTGCGAAGCTTGTGGAATGTGCCTGCCGCATCTATGCCAACCATTTGATACATGACAAATAGCGTCACAACTGCCGACAGCAAGCAGCGCGATTCTGGGATTGAACTGTTCCGCATCGTCGCCATGTTGCTGGTGGTGGTAGTGCACACCGATGGTAAAGCCCTACATGGCCCGAGCACAATCGCCTTCAGCGTCAACATTGCCGATGCCGCCTTACGCATCACGGTGCAAATGCTAGCAGTGGTGTGTGTCGACTGCTTTGTGGTGATAAGCGGCTGGTTTGGCATCAAGACCACTGTGCGCGGCATGGCAAGCCTGTTGTTTCAAGCGGCATTCATATCAGTTGGGGCCTACTGCGCAATTGCTGCCACGGGACATACAGCTTTCACCACAGACGGTTTGCTCGACAGTCTCGATGTGCTGCACATCTATTGGTTCCTTACATCCTATTTGGGGCTGATGGTTTTGGCACCGGCACTCAACGCCCTTGCCGAGCACGCCACCAAAGGGCAGCTACGCCAAGCAATAGCATGGTATGCCGCTTTCACCTTCATTGTGGGTTGGGTAGGCGACATGGGCGGACTCAACTGGGGGTACTCAACCATGAGTTTCATTCTCATCTACCTGCTTATGCGCTATATGCGCCTCTATGGACAGTCCATTATCGCCTCACACAGTTCTTGGTGGTGGGCTGGCACCTATGCCGCAATTGCCCTGGCATGCAGCATTGTCATCACTGCCATAGGCATCCGAGGCGACGGGGCATCACTCAATTGGGCATATATGCACCTGTGTGCTTACGACTCTCCCACCACAATTGCTGGCAGCATCTGCCTGTTTTTCGCCTTCAGCCGCATACATTTTACGAGCAAAATTGTCAACCGCATTGCCGCATCGGCATTCAGCGTGTATCTGCTCCATTGCAGCCCGGCACTGTTCGGAGGTTTCCTGAGCCTTGTGGCACGCCTGCACCGCACACTATCGCTTACCGCTTTCTCTTGCGCGATGGGGGCGCTTGTGGCCACTACATTTGCCGTGAGCGTTGCCGCCGACCAGCTACGCATTGCCGTTTGGACACCAATAGGCAAACTGCTCAAAAGGCACAAACCACAATTTTGACATCAAAACACATCGCAACGGTGTGTTTTTCACAATCAAATCGTTATCTTTGCATTAACTGAATTTTTGCTTAAACACAAAAACCGCAATAACTATGCAATACTACAAATGTTTGAACTGCGGCAATGAAGTGCCTGAGGGATCAGCTTTCTGCAACAAGTGCGGAGCACCGATTGTGAAAAAAGCGGAGAGCACCAACAGCAATACAAAAGTATGCCCTCATTGCCACGCCACAATACCCGCCTCATCGACATTCTGCCCCCAATGCGGAAAGCACACCGACGAAGCTGCCGCTATCCAACCCGAGCCACAACAGCAAGACCAGTGGCAACAACACGGCGGCAACGCATCCGACAACGGGGACAACAACGATAGCAAACGCACACGCAACATCGCGCTTGCCGTGGTGATTGTGGCATTCTTGGCCCTTGTGGTGGTGCGCAACTGCTACTTCAGCGGCAACTCATCAAGAGAAGAAAGCGCTGACACCACGGCAGTAGCCGCCGACACCACACAACAGAACACGCTGAGCATGTTCACACAAGCCCTACAGGCCAACAACTTCGGGGGCGACGGCGCCGCTGTAGTATATGCGATACGCATTCCTGGCAACGACAGCGGAAACCCCGACCACATCGTGGGTATCACATCACAATCAGGACAAGGCAGCCACACATTCTACAAAATCTATGACATGACGCAGAACGGCTCAAACTGGGACATGCAACTTGCCAAGACATCGTATCTTGAAGGGCAGAACATCACTTTCGATGCCGGCCAACTGCTTGCCGACCCGTCGACATTGCCGCAAAGCACCGTTATCGGCGGCAAGCGCTACATGTATTTTGCCTACATGACCGTGGGTAGCGGCGCAGCGGGACGCGTGGTGCTCAACCTATACAATATCGACACCAAACAAGTGGTGAGCGTGAACTACGAGGGGCAATACAAGACCCTTGACGACGGGCAGCAGCACATCGTATGCACTGCCCCAAAAAGCTCCAGTCCTGAAAGCTTATTCCTAAACGACCAAATTCCGTCGATTGGAATCCTGCACATCAAGACACAAGACGAAATCGATGCCGAAAAAGCAGCCGAAGAGGAAAAAGCCGAAGAGGAAAAAGCCAAGGAAATGGATGCTCCGGCCAACTCATCGGGCAAGTGGGCCAGCGATAACGTGGAGGCGATGAAACAACTGAACGAAGGTTCTGAGGTGACTCTGCGGTCGGCCGTCTACGACAAGGACAAGCCTCTGTTCCGCAAGACCGACCTCAAGGACACAAAGAGCAACGGAGCCTATACCGTGTTCCTCACCAACGGCGGCGTGGTCTATGCCTACAACAAGAGCGAGGGCAAGAACTTCGTGGTCTATGCCGGCAGTCCCAAAGCCACCAACATCGGCTTTGAGAACAGCGACAAAAACCTTCTGAACGTGCGCACCGCAAAAGGCGTGATTGAATACGACCTCTACACCAACCGCGCAAAGCTCAAAAAATAGCAGCCTCGCTGAAGGCCACACCAGAGATGCAAGTAACCCTTACACAACTCATAGAGCGCAGAGCCGTCACGCCCTGCGCTTTTGCTTTGATGCAGCAACCGGCCATCGAGGCATTGGCGATGATGCGCGACCGGCAGGGCTCCACACAGTACGGGAGCATTGGAACCGACTCGTTCCTTATCGACTGCGAGGCCCACTCAGTTGAGGTACGGCCCGTTGGGCACACACCACACACCGGAGGGCAATGTGCCGACATTGAAGCCTATGGCCGCTCACTTGCAGCAATGCTCACTTCCATGCCGTCGAAGCACCTGCGCATTGGGCATTTTGCGCAGATGTGCATCGACGGTCAGCTGGCCACATGGGAGGCAGCTCGGCTCGCTCTTGAGCGTGGCGAGAGCCAGGCTATATTCTGGTGGCTGGTTGCGCTGCTTGCGGCATTGCTCTGCCTGCTCGCATGGCTCAACAGCATGGCGCACTCATCCGATTCAGCTTTCTGCCTTTTGACATCATGAAAAAGCGAAGTGCCACCACTGTCGTAAATCAGGCACTTCGCTTTATGTCGTCTCACAGGGAAAAACCAATCAGTCGAAAAGCGTGGGCTGCTTAAGCAGCCTGAACGTCATGCGGTGATATGGCGACACTCCGTGGGCCGCAATCGCCTCGCGGTGGTCACGGGTGGGATACCCTTTGTTTTTCGCCCAATTGTATTGGGGATACTCCTCAGCTATGCGACGCATATACTCATCACGGTGTGTCTTGGCCAAAATGGAGGCTGCGGCAATGCTCATCATAGTGGCATCGCCCTTGATGATTGTTGTATGTGGAATGCCCGGATAAGGCTTGAAGCGGTTGCCATCGATAAGCAAGGCTTCGGGACGCACCTTGAGCTGATCGACGGCCCTGTGCATGGCGGCAATTGAGGCATTGAGTATGTTGATACGATCGATCTCATCAGGCCACACAAAAGCCACACCCCATGCCACGGCATCGCGCTCAATAACTGGGCGCAGGGCATCGCGCTGATGTTCGGTCAACTTTTTGCTGTCGTTGATCAAATCGTTACTGAAATCAGGTGGCAGAATCACTGCTGCGGCCACAACAGGTCCAGCCAGACATCCGCGCCCGGCCTCGTCGCAACCGGCCTCTATACGGCCTTCGATAAGAAACTGTTTTAGCATTATGATGGTGTGTGAGTGATGTTTCCCGCAAATGGTATGTGGGGTGGGGTGGAGATGGTGCGTCCACCCACCATATCTATTTATTGCGGTCGATGATGTATCGGAATATCATCTTGAAGGAGTCGATGGTGTCGCCCGGCGGATAGCATGCCAACTCGGCCTCAGCCTCGGCACGCAGACGCTCCATTGTCTCATAGGCATATTCAATGCCGCCATTGGCTTTGGCAAACTCTATAAGGCTTTCGATCTCGGTTGTTGACAGTTCGGTTTTGCACACAAGCGCAAGCATCTGGTCGCGCTCGGGTTGCGACGCATGTGTCAGGGCATATATGAGCGGCAAGGTCACTTTTCCCTCACGCAAGTCGTTGCCGGTGGGCTTTCCTATCACAGGGTCGTTGTAGTAGTCAAATGTGTCGTCCTTTATCTGGAAACACAGCCCGAGTAGTTTGGCATAGCGTTTCAGTGCCTGGATTTGCGACGGTTCGGCTCCGGCCGCAAGACCGCCGACCTCGACGCAACTAGTGAAAAGTGATGCCGTCTTATGACTTATTATGCTGAAATAGTCATCTTCCGTGATGGTGTGGTGGCGCGCGTTGTCAATCTGGTCGATCTCGCCTAACGACAAGTCAGCCCCGAGCCTTGCAAGCACTCCTAATATCTGCGGGCTCTCTGTGTGGGTAGCACACGTCAGAGCACCGCTCACGAAGAAATCGCCCACAAGCACCGCCACGTGGTTGTCCCACACATGGTTGATTGTCTCGTGGCCACGACGCTCCTTGCTACGGTCAATCACATCATCGTGAATGAGCGAGGCATTGTGCAGCAACTCAATGGCAGCTCCGGCGTGGAGTACCTTGGTGTTGACACCGCCAAACAGACGCCCGCTCAAGAGGACCAGAACGGGGCGCAGTTGCTTACCCTTAACTTTGAGATAATTGGCTACAATCTGATTCATCAGCTCACTGCCACTGTGCAGCGTCGTTTCGATGATGGCGTTGAGTGTGGCCAAGTCGGGACGTATGGAGCTTTGTATGTCTTCGAGTTTGATCATGAACCTATATTGAATTGCAAAATTAACAATAATAATTCGCTAAACTTAAAATTAAGTTCCTAATATTTCCAAATACGGGCTAATTCACTTAATTTTATCTGAAATTTACCACCGTTGCCGTTATCCTGGCAACGGGCTTTATACGGCACGACAATGAACGACAAAAGATTATTTCTACTCGACGCATACGCCCTCATATTCCGCGCCTACTATGCGCTGATGCGCAATCCGCGCTTTTCGGCAAACGGAATCGACACATCGGCCATTTTCGGCTTTGTCAACACCCTGCAAGAGCTGCTCAAGCATGAGCAGCCGACCCACATTGCAGTATGCTTCGATCCGCCAGGCGGCACATTCCGCCACGAGGCCTACGACCAATACAAGGCTCAGCGCAGCGAGACCCCCGAAGGCATAAAAACCGCAGTTCCCTACATTAAACAGATTGTGGAGGCTTACCGCATTCCCATCTATGAGATTGCCGGTTTTGAGGCCGACGACGTGATTGGCACACTGGCCCACAAGGCAGCCGACACCGGCATTGAGACCTTTATGGTGACCGGAGACAAGGACTTCGGGCAACTGGTGAGACCTGGCGTGAAAATCTATAACCCGTCAAAGGGCATTATCGAGGGGGTTGACGAGATAAAGGCCAAATACGGCATTGAGAGTCCGCTGCAGGTCATTGACCTGCTCGGCCTGATGGGTGACACAGCCGACAACATTCCCGGATGCCCCGGCGTGGGCCCAAAGACGGCCGAAAAGCTCATTCACCAATTTGGTTCCATCGAGAACCTACTCAAGCACACAGGTGATGTGAAGGGAACCTTGCAAAAAAAGATTACTGACAATGCCGAGCAAATCAAGTTCTCGAAATTTCTTGCGACCATCAAGACCGATGTTCCGGTTGAATTCGATGAAGAAAAATTGCGGCGTGTGCCTGCCGACTTGGATGCACTTCGCAAAGTGTTTGGCGAACTTGGATTCAAGTCGCTCACCACTCGCCTCATCGACCACGCCGAGGCCAACGTGGGCCTTGATGTGGCCGGCCACACGGCTTCGGCAGGCAGTGGCGAACAGTTGACGCTATTTGATGTACAACCCGCGCCCACAATCACCAGCGATGCCCATAACATGCCCGACAGGCAGAACCTGCAGTCGCTTGAGCATGACTACACGCTTATTGCAGAGCCCGCTGATGCCCAACCAGTAATAGCCGACCTTGCGCAACAACCGCAAGTAGCCGTCAGCATAGTGGCTGTAGGCGACGAGGCAATGCGCTCAACCATGATAGGCATTGCCCTGTGCGCCGACGGCCACAAGGCCTACTATATGCCTCTCGATGGTTTTGGTTGGATGCTACAGACGATTGCACCTCTCTTTAGCGGAAAAACCCGCATAGTGGCCGACGATGTAAAACGCTACATGGTGATGCTACACGCTGCCGGAGTGGATTTCACCGCACCATACTTCGACACTGGCGTGGCACACTACCTGCTTCAGCCCGAACGTGCCCACGACACACGCAGCGTAGCTGCCGACATGCTCGACTATGATGCCATTGACCCAGCCACAATCATCCCATCAAAAGGGCGGTCGCGTGGCACAATAGCCCAAGCGAGCGCCAAGAAGCAGGCCGATATGGCATGCGAGTTGGCCCAGCTCACTCTATCGCTTCCCGACAGGCTCAACACACAAGTAAAGGAAAACGGCATGCAACAACTGCTCACTGAAATCGAGATGCCGCTCGTGAAGGTGCTTGCCAAAATGGAAATAGCAGGCGCACGCATCGATGTGCGCGCACTAAACGACTACTCCGTGGAGCTTACCCGACGCATGGAACAAGTGGAGCAAGAATGCTGGTCGCTGGCAGGATTGCAGTTCAACACAGCCTCACCGATGCAAGTGGGCGAAGTGCTCTTTGACCGGCTAAAACTAGATGAAAAAGCAAAAAAGACCAAAAGCGGACAATACTCCACCACCGAAGAGATTCTGGTGAAAATGCAAGACAGACACCCGCTTGTGGGCAAGATTCTTGAACTGCGCGGCATTCGCAAGCTGCTGTCGACTTACGTCAACGCTTTGCCGCAACTCATCAACCCGCGCACCGGACGCATACACACCACCTTCAACCAGACCGTAACCGCTACCGGACGGTTGTCGTCGGCCAATCCCAACTTACAGAATATTCCAGTGCGAACCGACGAGGGACGTGAGATACGCAAGGCATTCATACCGAGTGACGGCAATGTGTTTTTCTCGGCCGACTACTCGCAAATTGAGCTCCGCCTTGTGGCCGACCTCAGCGGCGACACTACCATGATCAATGCCTTTGCCGACGGGCACGACATTCATGCCATAACCGCAGCAAAAATATATCACGAAAGTCTCGACAGCGTAACAGCCGACCAACGACGCAAAGCCAAAACCGCCAACTTCGGCATCCTTTACGGAATCTCGGCTTTCGGACTGTCGGAACGTCTTGCGATACCACGCACCGAAGCTAAAATGCTCATCGACGGCTACTTCAGCACCTTCCCCGGTGTGCGCAGCTACATCGACAAGAGCATTGCCGACGCAAAAGAAAAGGGATACGTAACCACGCTATACGGCAGGCGACGCATGCTGCCCGATATCAACTCACGCAATGCCGTGGTGCGCAGCTTCAGCGAGCGCAATGCCATCAACGCACCCATTCAGGGCACAGCTGCCGACATCATGAAAATTGCAATGATTGCCATTTCTCGGCAATTTGAGGATGAGGGCATTAAGTCTAAAATGATTCTGCAAGTGCACGACGAACTTAATTTCGACGTTTTGCCAGACGAGCTCGAAAAGGTGCGACAAATAGTAATCACCGAAATGGAAAGCGCCTATAGCGGCAAAGTGAAGCTCACTGCCAGCCATGGCCAGGGATCCAATTGGCTCGATGCACACTAACCCGCAAAAAGGGACACGGCAAAGCACACGGCAATCCAGTCTTGGCGCACGCTTTTGCCGTATTCTATGTGGGAGCACAAACAAAATGAGGGACTTCAGGTTAAGAAGACCCTCACTGTGCCACCACAACCTCTGCTGCACATTCACATGTTCGCAGTAGGCTTGACGGCATAGGGAAATTTAGACTAAATGATATTTTTTCAAAAAGCGTTTTTTCGGTTTTCCCGACTGAAAAGCTTTTGTTGTCACTTTAAAACCAATCTTTTGTTTATTTGTGCAAAATTAGTTATTTTTTCGACACCTATGCCCTGTCAAACACATGTTACTCAACATATATTCAACAACAACCTCACAATCACACGCATTTCTCACACT
>CAVIEK010000067.1:0-12902 GCA_963641805.1 Bacteroides fragilis | reverse complement strand
GCGGACGTTCCACCGAGCACGAAATCTCAGTGATCTCGGCATCGCAGGCAATGCATGCGATTGATAGGGAAAAGTATAACGTTACGCCCATTTACATTACCAAGAAGGGTGTCTGGTACACAGGCGAGGCTCTTTTCGACGTGGCTAACTACCGCGACGTCGATGCGCTGCTCAAGCAATGCGAGCAAGTGTACATGAAACCCGTTTTTGGCGACTACAATCTTTACAAGGAACACAAGTCAATGTTTAAGAGCGACGTGCTCACACACCTCGATGTGGTGATTCCGGTGCTTCACGGCTCAAACGGCGAAGACGGCACCTTTGAGGGCATACTCGACACCATAGGCATCCCTTATGCCGGATGCAACACTCTGGCAAGTGCCAACGGCATGGACAAGATCACCATGAAGATGATTCTGCGCGAGGAAGGTGTCCCGGTGGTCGACTACGTGTGGTTTACCGACAAGCAGTGGTTCAAGCAGCGCGGCGACCTCATTGCCGCCATTGAGGGCAAAATCGGTTACCCCGTAATCGTAAAGCCGGCCAACCTTGGCTCTAGCGTGGGCATCGGCAAGGCCGCCAATCGCGAGGAGCTTATCGAGAAGGTCGATGCTGCCGAAGTGTACTCCACTCGCATCATTGTCGAAGACCTCGTTGAGGACTTGCAGGAAATCAACTGCTCGGTGCTCGGCGACTGCGACGACTACCAGATGAGCGTGCTGGAAGAGCCAATCAAGACTGGCGACTTCCTCAGCTACGAGGATAAGTACATGGGCGGACATAAGGGCGCAAAGGGCATGCAGGCCTCATCGAAACGCATCCCCGCCGAGCTTCCCGCCGATGAGACCAAACGCATACAGTTCCTGGCCGGCGAGACGTTCCGTGTGCTGTCGTGCCACGGCGTGGCGCGTGTCGACGTGATTGTCGACCGCAAAACCCGCGACATCTACGTCAACGAGATCAACACCATCCCTGGCTCGCTTTCGTTCTATCTGTGGGAGGCCACTGGCATCAAGTTCGATGAGCTTATGGACCGTCTGGTGAATCTTGCTCTGCGCCGCAAGCGCGAGATGTCGAGCAAGACAGTCTCTTATGACCACAACATATTCTCGCTCGGTGCCGGCGTAAAAGGCGGAAAGCTGGGCACCAAAAACTGATGTTGGCCTACCGGAAGAAAGCCTGTCAGCGGCCAGCTGATTTCTCAAACACTAAATTTCTTTACTTCGATATAGATGAAAAAATTCAAGGAATATAGCAAATTCAACCTCAGCGACGTCAATAAGGACATGCTGAAAAAATGGGATGCCGAGAGTGTGTTCACCCAAAGCATCGAAGTGCGCGACGGTGCACCCACCTTTGTGTTCTACGAGGGCCCGCCATCGGCCAATGGCATGCCTGGCATCCACCACGTGATCGCGCGCTCTATTAAAGATATAGTGTGCCGCTACAAGACCATGAAGGGCTACCGTGTGCTGCGCAAGGCCGGATGGGACACCCATGGGCTTCCAGTGGAGCTTGGCGTGGAGAAGAAACTGGGCATCACCAAGGTCGACATAGGCACGACCATAAGTGTTGAGGATTATAACGCCACTTGCCGCAAGGAAGTGATGAAATACACCAGCGAGTGGGAAGACCTGACACACAAGATGGGTTACTGGGTCGACATGAAGGACCCGTATATCACCTACAAGAACAGTTACATCGAGACCCTGTGGTGGCTGCTCAAGCAACTCTACGGCAAGGGACTGCTCTATAAGGGTTACACCATTCAGCCCTATTCGCCGGCTGCCGGCACTGGCTTGAGCTCACACGAGCTCAACATGCCTGGTTGCTACCGCGATGTGAAGGATCAGACTGCTACGGCTCAGTTTGCCGTTGCCGACAACAGTCACAAGGTGGTGGCCGACATTCTCGGGAAGGCTGATATGGCCTTCGCCCAAGCCGGCGTCTATTTCCTTGCCTGGACCACCACACCGTGGACTTTGCCGTCAAACACAGCACTTTGTGTGGGCCCTAAATATGACTATGTGGCTGTGGAGAGTTACAACCCATATACCGGTAAGCCTGCAATCTATGTGTTGGCCAAGGCTCGTCTCAATGCCTACTTCAAGGCAGAGGGTGCCGAGCTTCCGCTCGATGCCTACAAGCAGGGCGACAAGGTTATCCCCTTTAAGGTGATTGCCGAATTCAGCGGTGCCGACCTCGTGGGCATCCGCTACCGCCAGCTCTTTCCGTGGGTGAAGCCTGTCGACAAGACCGACGGCAAGATTGTTGGCAACGACAACGGCTTCCGTGTGATACCCGGTGACTATGTCACCACCGACGACGGTACCGGCATTGTGCATATCGCTCCCACATTCGGTGCCGATGATGCCAATGTGGCACGTGCCGCCGGCATCCCGTCGCTGTTCATGATCACCAAGAAACTCGAGACTCGCCCCATGGTCGACATGGAGGGCAAATATTGGATGCTTGACGAACTTGACCCCGACTTCGTGGCAAAATATGTGGACGTAGACCTTTATAAGGAATACGAGGGTGCATATGTGAAAAACGCCTACGACCCCAAATATACCGTCGACGGAAAATACGATGAGGCTGCCGCCACCAAGGCTGAAGATCTCAACGTGTACATGTGTGTGCGCATGAAGCAAGACGGCTCCGCATTCAAGATTGAGAAGCACGTGCACAATTATCCCCACTGCTGGCGTACCGATAAGCCCATCCTCTATTATCCGCTCGACAGCTGGTTCATTCGGTCCACTGCTTGCCGCGACCGCATGGTAGAACTCAACAAGACCATCAAGTGGAAGCCCGAGCACACCGGAACGGGCCGCTTCGGCAAGTGGCTTGAGAATCTCAACGACTGGAACTTGAGCCGCAGCCGCTACTGGGGCACTCCGTTGCCCATCTGGCGCAGCGAGGATGGTGAGGAAAAGTGCATCGGCAGCGTCAAGGAGCTCTATGACGAAATTGAGCAGAGCGTGAAGCTCGGCTTCATGAAGAGCAACCCATACAAGGACAATGGCTTTGTGCCTGGCGACTACAGCAGTGCCAACTATGATAAAATAGACCTGCACCGTCCCTACGTCGACAATATCGTGCTCGCATCACCCACCGGCAAGCCCATGAAGCGCGAGACCGACCTCATCGATGTGTGGTTCGATAGCGGCTCTATGCCTTATGCTCAGTTGCATTACCCGTTTGAGAACAAAGAGCTCATCGACAATCGTGAGTTCTATCCGGCCGACTTCATCGCTGAGGGCGTCGACCAGACGCGCGGATGGTTCTTCACCCTGCACGCAATCGCCACCATGGTGTTCGACAGCGTTGCCTACAAGTCGGTGATCAGCAACGGACTCGTGCTTGACAAATATGGCAACAAGATGAGTAAGCACAAGGGCAACACGGTCGACCCGTTCAAGGCAATCGACACCTACGGGACCGATCCGCTGCGCTGGTACATGATCAGCAATTCGTCGCCGTGGGACAACCTTAAGTTCGACGAGGCTGGTGTGCTTGAGGTGAGCCGCAAGTTCTTTGGTACGCTCTACAACACCTATTCATTCTTTGCCCTCTATGCCAACGTCGACAATTTCGACCCGTTGGCACCACAGATTCCGGTTGCCGAGCGCCCTGAAATCGACCGCTGGATAATCTCGCTCCTCAATACTCTCGTTGCCGATGTCGACCGCGAGCTAGCCGACTACGAGCCCACCAAGGCCGCACGTGCCATCAGTGAGTTTGTGACCGAGAATCTCAGTAACTGGTATGTGCGCCTCAACCGCAAGCGCTTCTGGGGTGGTAAGATGGATGCCGACAAGCTAGCCGCTTACCAGACTCTCTACCAGTGCCTCACCACTGTGTCGCTTCTTATGGCGCCAATCGCACCGTTCTATAGCGACCAGCTCTACCGCGACCTCACAGGAAGCGGGCAGTCGGTTCACTTGGCTCTCTATCCCAAGGCCGATGATGCCGTTATCGACAAGGATCTCGAAAAGCGCATGCAGATGGCACAGAGCATCACATCGATGGTGCTCTCGCTCCGCCGCAAGAAAAATCTTAAAGTGCGTCAGCCACTTACGGCCATCATGGTTCCTGTGGCCGACGAGGCGCAGCGAAAGGCCATCGATGCTGTGAGCAACCTCATAGTCAACGAGGTCAACGTAAAGGAAATCAAGTTTGTGGGTAACGACGAGGGCATTCTTGTGAAGCGCATAAAGCCCGACTTCAAGAAACTCGGCCCCAAATACGGCAAAATCATGAAAGATCTTGCTAAGGCCCTAACATCAATGCCGCAGGCCGGCATAATCACGTTTGAAAATACGGGCAGTTGCACGCTCGATGTGGCTGGGCAGCAGGCCGTGGTCACTCTTGATGATGTGGAAATCATCAGCGAGGATATCCCCGGATGGCTCGTGGCCAATGAGGGCAACCTCACAGTGGCGCTCGACATCACCGTCACCGATGAGCTCCTGCAAGAGGGACTGGCCCGCGAGCTCGTGAACCGCATCCAAAACATACGCAAGAGCAACGACTATGATATTACCGACAAGATTGTGGTTACAATCGAACACAATGAGCACACCGACAAGGCTGTCGACGCTTATGCCGACTATATCGCCAAGCAGGTGCTCGCCGTCGGCGTGACTGTGGCTCCTGTCGCTGCCGGTGATGCCAATGTCACCGAGCTCGACATGGACGACTATAAACTGAATGTGAAAGTGGTGAAGGCTTAGAGCTGCTTCTATCCTGCCTGCCTTCACGTTTCGCATAATTTGTTTTACTCATAAAAAAAGAAAGGAATGTGATATGAGTGACAGTGCTGAAAAAATCAGATATTCCGATGAGGAACTGATGGAGTTCAAACGGGTGATCCTAGAGAAACTTGCGACCGCCCAGCAAAACTACGACCAGCTAAAGGCCGTAATACAGTCCGATGACTCGCATCCCACATTTGAGATAATCGAAGACGGGACCAACACTCTTCACCGCGAGGAGGCCGGTCAGCGGGCTCAACGGCAAATGGAGTTCATCAACAAGCTCAAGGCCGCGCTTGTGCGCATTGAGAACAAGACCTATGGCGTGTGTCGCGTCACGGGGAAACTCATTCCCAAGGGCAGACTGATGGCTGTGCCTCACACCACACTGTCGGTCGAGGGCAAGGAGATGGAGCAGAAGCAAAAGAACAAACGATAAATGAACAAATTATCCAACGGGAAACTTGCCGCAATCATCATTTTGATTGTCATTGTTGCCGACCAAGCTCTGAAGATTTGGGTGAAAACCCATTTCTACTATGGCGAAGAATTATGCATCACCAGTTGGTTCCGGCTGTTGTTTATTGAGAACAACGGAATGGCTTTTGGCATGGAGATGGGCAGCAAACTGTTTCTCACCATGTTTCGCGTGGTGGCCGTGTGCGCGTTTTGTTACTATCTGTTCAAAATACGTAATCGCACCGACCTCGACCGTGGATATGTGGTGTGCATTGCACTCATAACGGCAGGAGCAGCGGGCAACACCATCGACTGTCTGTTCTATGGGCTCATATTCAACGACCCCGTAGGTGGAATCGCGCAGCTTTTCCCTCCCGACGGAGGCTATGGCACCTTGCTTCACGGCCGTGTGGTCGATATGATTTATTGCCCCATTGCCGCATGGGACTGGCCTTCGTGGATGCCTGTCGTGGGCGGAGAGCACTTTGTGTTTTTTCAGCCCATCTTTAACCTCGCCGACGCTTGTCTCACGGTGAGCGTGATAGTGTTGCTGCTGTTTTATCTCAAAAACACCGAGAACCCCGACGCTGTCAGCGGCACTGCCACAACCGACGACAATACGACGACCATTGATGGCAATCAAGAATAATAATGCACACAAGTTGATCAGGCTTTATCATTACATATTGTCACGACCACTGCGCAGTCTCAGGCTTTTGCCCGTGACGGCTGCCGTGGCGTTGTCCCTGTTGGCTGTGGCTTGCGACAAAGCTCCGCGGGGAGTGATTGGCGAGCACAAAATGGCCGACCTGCTTGTCGACATCTACAAGGCCGAGGCCTATATCAGCCTGTATCCCGACAAATTCCCCGACGACTCGTCGAATCAAGCCCTCAAGCAGTCGATATTCGCACGGCACGGGGTGACTCAGGCCGAATACGACTCGTCGATGGTGTGGTATGCCCACAATATTGATGTGTATACTGATGTGTGCGACAAGGCTATGAAAAGCCTCAATTCCGATGTGGCAAGTCTTAAGAAGAAGGCCGAAAGCGGCGGAATTGAGCCCGCTGTCGACAACGGCGACCTGGAATCGCCGTCGGCACAGGCTGCACGGCACCGCACCTACAAGAGTCGCGGCGACACTGCTGACATATGGACTGGGCTGAGGACGTGGATGCTCACACCTGTATTGCCCAAGGGCTATGTCACATTCGACGTTGTTCCCGATGCCGAATACCGTGGAGGTGACCGCTATCAGCTCAATTTCAAGCTTATCGGCGGCGGGGCGCGTTATGCGGTGCTTATTGGGGCCGACTATACTGACGGAACATCCACGGTGGTGCATCGCAATGCTTGCACCGACGGCTGGACGGAATTTGAGCTGCAGACCGATCGCGGCCGCGTCGTGCGTCGCATCTACGGTTATGTGCGCTACGACATGAGCCGCGCATCTACGGTGGCGTTTGTAGATAGCTTGATGCTGTTGCGCACCCATCTCGACGACGCCAAGTATCCTACAATGAACGTGCAGCGCAAGTTCGACCGCACGGTTGTCGTGCCGCCTAAACCTTCGGTGCCGGGCCCGTCGGCATCGCAACGGCGGGCTGTCGATCTGTCGGCCGTCTACAAGCCCAAACCGGGAGTCAACAAGTCGAGTCGTTCGAGTCACGTCGGACACAGTGTCAACGATGCGCACCGAGGCAAGTGACTTGGTCTGTCGCGAGAAATAGTTTTAGCAGCCATGCCTACGCATAAGTTCATTGCCAACTACACCTTGGCTTGCGGTCGCGAGTGGATAAACCACATTACCACCGTCGGTTGTGACGGATGTCTTGCGGCCGTGGAACCGTTGAGTAGCGAGCTTGCCGCTACCCGTTATGTGTCCGGTGTGCTTGTGGTGGTTCCGGCAGATGCAGTGCGGTCGGCTATGGCAATAGCTGGCACGGCCGCCGACAGGGAGGAACTGCTCGTGGCCGCGGTTGTGCTCGGTGCCAGGGTTGGTGAGGCGGTGGCGGTGATTGAGCGCGACTTTGTTGAAGGCATAACCCGTCGCCTGCTGTAGGTGCCTCCACACAATGAAACAGATGTGAAAACAACATAAGTAGATACTTTTTTCTCAGATATGAGCATAGCTATAGTGAAATACAATGCCGGCAACGTGTTCTCGGTGTCATGTGCGATGAGACGCATAGGTGTCGATGCCGTTGTAACTGACGATCCGTTGACCCTCTCCCGTGCCGACAAGGTGATTTTCCCTGGTGTGGGCGAGGCTGCTTCGGCAATGGCGCATTTGCGCGACACTGGCCTCGACACCGTCATAAAAAGCCTTACTCAGCCGGTTCTGGGTATATGCATAGGCATGCAGTTGTTGTGCCGCAGCAGCGAGGAGGGGGATGCGCAGTGTATGGGCATATTCCATGATGTGGATGTGCGCCGCTTCGACAACTCTTCGAGCCCCGAACTCAAGATTCCGCACACAGGATGGGACACAATCAGCGTCACCAATCCCGCCAACGGCATAATCTCTCCCGCCCTCGACGGCAGTCACCTCTACTATGTGCACAGCTACTATGCGCCTTTGTCGCAGTTCACGATAGCCACCACCGACTATATCCTGCCCTATAGCGCAGCACTGCGCCGCGACAACTTCTATGGCACTCAATTCCATCCAGAGAAGAGCGGTGGCGTGGGCGAATCTATTTTACGCAAATTCATCTCATTATGATACAGATTATTCCTGCAATCGACATAATCGACGGCAAGTGCGTGCGCCTGAGTAAGGGTGACTACGGCACAAGCAAGGTCTACAACGAGCAGCCGCTCGATGTGGCACGGGCTTTCGAGGATGCCGGATGCCTTAGGTTGCACTTGGTTGACCTCGACGGTGCCAAATCGAGCCACATAGTAAACTGGAAGGTGCTCGAGCGCATCGCCACACACACCAGTCTGACCATCGACTTCGGTGGTGGGCTCAAGAGCGACGATGATGTGCGCATTGCCTTTGAGTGCGGTGCAAGCATGGTTACCGGTGGCAGCATTGCCGTAAAGGACCATTCCACCTTCGAGGCTTGGCTTTCCCGTTACGGTAGCGGGCGCGTCATTTTGGGCGCCGACTCGCGCCGTGGCCGCATTTCAACCGATGGCTGGCTCGACGACAGTGATGAGCAACTGGTTCCGTTCATCAGACAATATATGGCCAAGGGAGTGACTCAGGTGATAAGTACCGACATAGACCGAGACGGCATGCTTCAAGGCCCGTCGGTAGAGCTCTACGAGCAGGTGCTCGCACAGCTTCCCGGACTGCACCTGACGGCTAGCGGCGGTGTGGGCGCGATGGCCGACGTGGAGGTTCTCGACTCCATAGGCGTCCCCGACGTCATTGTGGGCAAGGCAATTTATGAGGGGCACATCACGCTCCGCGATTTGGAACAATTCAACAAACAATACGACTCATGCTCGCAAAACGCATAATTCCATGCCTCGACGTCAAGGACGGCACCACTGTGAAAGGGGTCAATTTCGTCAATTTCAAGAACGCCGGCGACCCTGTGGAACTCGGCAAGCGCTATAGCGACGAGGGAGCCGACGAGCTCGTGTATCTCGATATCACGGCATCGCTTGAGGGACGCGATACCTTTGTGTCGCTTGTCAGGCGTGTAGCCGAGCGCATCAGCATCCCGTTCACAGTAGGGGGCGGTATAAGCTCAGTCGACGACGTCGACCGCCTGCTCAATGCCGGTGCCGACAAGATATCAATCAACTCTTCGGCTTTGCGCAACCCGGCGCTCATCGACCAGATAGCGTCGCGCTTTGGCAGGCAGGTGTGTGTGGTGGCCATCGATGCCAAGCAGATTCCCGACACCGACGAGTGGCTGTGCTACGTCAAGGGTGGCCATGAGCCCACAAACCGGCATTTGCTTGAATGGGCACGTGAGGCGCAGAATCGCGGTGCAGGGGAGATCCTGTTCACAAGCATGGACCACGACGGTGTGAAGCAGGGTTTTGCCTGCCGTGCGCTGAGGCAGTTGCACGAGGCGCTGTCGATTCCGGTCATCGCTTCGGGCGGGTGTGGCTCCATGCGGCATTTCAGCGAAGTGTTCACCGAGGGTATGGCCGATGCGGCGCTGGCGGCAAGTGTGTTCCACTTCGGTGAGATAGGCATAGCACCGCTCAAGGACTATCTGGCCGGGCAAGGCATAAGCGTGAGGCGAACCGGCAAGGGCTGACATCACACTATGTCACACGCATTTAATCCCGCAATTACAAATAAAGTAACAAGACAACAATTAACGCAACATATAATACAATCATATGCAACTCGATTTCGATAAAATGGGCGGCCTTGTGCCTGCCATAGTTCAAGATGCGCACACCAAAAATGTGCTCATGCTCGGTTTTATGAACCGTGAGGCATACGAAACCACCTTGGCCACGCGTAAGGTGACTTTCTGGAGCCGCACCCGTAACAAACTGTGGACAAAAGGGGAGGAAAGCGGTCACTTCCTCGACCTGGTAAGCATAGCCGATGACTGTGACCACGACACTCTGCTCGTTCAGGCCATTCCCAATGGGCCTGTGTGCCACACTGGCTCGCCCACATGCTTCGCACCGGCCAACGACTTCGGCGTGCAGTTCCTCAGCTATCTGCAGGAGTTCATCGATCGCCGTCGTCAAGAGATGCCCGAGGGGTCTTACACCACATCGCTCTTCAACAGTGGTATCAACCGCATTGCCCAAAAAGTGGGCGAAGAGGCTCTCGAGACAGTAATCGAGGCCACCAACGGCACCAACGGACGCATGATATATGAGGCAAGCGACTTGCTTTACCACCTCATCGTGCTCCTGTCGGCAAAAGGTGTCACTATCGATGATGTGGTCAACGACTTGGCATCACGACACCTCAAGACAAAGGCTCAATACAATGCCCACAAAGGCGAAAAGTAACTGTTGTCGCGTCTGTCATTATAGGCTTTTCCATCCTAGCAAATAACATTCACTCACCCGTAATCATATTATACTATGCTCCGATTCTCTTTAGAGTCATTCAAGCAGACTCCCACTCCGTTCTACTACTACGACCTCTCTCTGCTCAATAAGACGCTCGATGCCATCAACGAGCAAATCAAGGGTTTCCCTTACGTTGTGCACTATGCCATAAAGGCCAACGGCAACCCCGTAATCCTCAAGGAAGTGGTGAAGAAGGGATTGGGTGTCGACCTCGTGAGCGGTGGCGAGATCAAAGCCTCGCTCGCCGCCGGATTTGATCCTTCTAAAATGGTATACTCGGGTGTGGGAAAGACCGACCCCGAAATCAATCTGGGTCTTGACAACGACATCTTCTGCTTTAATGTGGAATCGGTGCCTGAGTTGCGGGTAATCGATGAGCTTGCCGGCAAAAAAGGCAAGGTGGCACACGTGAGCATACGCGTCAATCCCGACATCGATGCACACACCCACCGCTATATCACCACAGGCACTGCCGAAGACAAGTTTGGCATCAACATCGAGATGCTTGCACATGCTGTCGACATTGCCAACTCGCTGCCCAACATCCACTTGCGCGGCCTCCACTTTCATGTGGGGTCGCAAATTACGAGGATGAAGCCTTATGCCATGCTCTGCGAGTCGGTCAACAGCCTGCTCGACTACTTCGACCGTCACCAGGTGCACTTCGAGATGATCAACGTGGGCGGCGGCCTTGGCGTCGATTACAACGAGCCCGACGTGAACTCGATTCCTGATTTTGCACATTTCTTCGACACGTTCAAGAAAAACCTGAATCTGCGCCGTGGGCAGCAACTCCACTTTGAGCTTGGGCGCTCAATAGTGGCACAGTGCGGCTCACTCATCTCACGTGTGGTCTTTGTCAAGGAGAACCGCAACAAAAAGTTCATCATCCTCGATGCCGGCATGACCGACCTCATCCGTCCGGCTCTCTACGAGGCTCATCACGTGATTCAAAATCTCACGTCGGCCGACACCGCCAGTGACGTCTACGATGTGGTAGGCCCCATCTGCGAGTCGAGCGACGTCTTCGGTCGCGACGAGCACCTGCCGGTATCGCGCCGTGGCGACATTTTCGCTATCCGTTCTGCTGGAGCCTATGGCGAGACCATGGCCTCGCATTACAATATGCGCCCGCTTGCCAAAAGCTACTTCTTCAAGAAAAAGGAGGGCTGACCACGTGCCCACTTCCGACCAGCGACCGGGCTGACTCACTCATCTCCGTAAAAACAGCAACAATCACCAATAGTGACTATGAATAATTTTGACCAACTTATCGCGGCACAGCGTCCCACTCTTGTCGACTTCTTTGCCACATGGTGTGGGCCGTGCAAAATGATGCACCCCATTCTCGAGGAAGTGAAAGATAGTGTGGGCGACAACGCCACAATAATCAAAATCGACATTGACCAAAACGAGGCGCTTGCCATTAAATATGGTATTCAGGCCGTACCCACACTCATCATCTTCAAGCAGGGGCAGCCGGTGTGGATGGCACAAGGGGTGCAGACCGCAGCCACCATTATAGACCAATTGCGCCGTTTTGCTTGATTGTTTTATCCTTTCGCACTGGCAAGATGCCGTTATTGTTGGACGTGATGGTAAAAGCTTACAAGACGAAAGTGGCAAAATGGTTGGTATTTGCCATAGTAGGGATTGTGATGGTTTCCATGATTCCAATATTGGTATGTGATTTCTCGTGGGGCATTGTTGCGATAACTGCATTGTTCCTGCTGTTGGTCATTTATTTCCTTTTTGACATAGTATATACGATTAGTGGCCACATCCTAACCGTTAGGTGTGGCGTGTTGCCAACTGCAAGTTATGACATAAATCAGATAAGCAAGATAAAAGACACAAATACCATCCTCTCAGCCCCTGCGTCCTCTTTAGACCGCATAGCCATATATTTTACCAATCAGAAAACGCCCCTAATCATATCTCCAAAAGACAAATCCGGTTTCATTAGCGACCTGCTCTCCATAAATCCCGGCATTGAATATTGCGGAGCTGCCATTTAGAATACTTCAAATGGCACATTAAATTTCAATATGTCTCTTCTTTGATATGTGGATGGGGGAGTGTGTGCCTCCCCATGGGCTACTTGCCTGCGGTGCCTTGCTTGGTACCTGAATTGTTGCGGTACACAGTAGCGCCGCGGCCGTCGGTGGTGGCGGTTCCTGTCTTGCGCCCGTAGGCGTCGCGGTAGGTGACAGTGCCACGGCTGTCGGTGGTAGCGGTTCCTGTCTTGCGCCCGTAGGTGTCGCGGTAGGTGACAGTGCCACGGCTATCAGTTGACGATACTCCTGTCTTGTGCCCGTAGGTGTCGCGGTAGGTGACGTTGCCGCGGTTGTCGGTGGTGGCGGTTCCTGTCTTGCGCCCGTAGGCATCGCGGTAGGTGACTGTGTTGCTTTGAGCCCAGCACCCTATGGCTGCTGCCGCCAGCAGTGTGGTAGATATAAGCCGATGTGTTCGTTTCATGCCAGTGGTTTTTTCTTAAAGTTGTCTTTTCAAATTTTGTGCCGGGCGCATAGAACCCCCGTCAAGCAAAGATATGCCATAAATTTCTCATTTCAAACACAAAATGCGAAAAAAACGCACTGGCCGTGCGGCAGGAAAGGAATGTAGAGTCCAACAGCAAGTGCAAAATTAGGTAAAATGTTGGAAAAAGCGTTTGA
>CAVIEK010000066.1:0-12927 GCA_963641805.1 Bacteroides fragilis | reverse complement strand
CCTTCTTATCATGGCAACTGTAAAACCATTTAAAGGATTACGCCCACCCAAGAACTTGGTGGAACAAGTGGTTTCAAAACCCTACGATGTGCTTTCGAGCGATGAGGCACGTGTTGAGGCCGGCGACAATGAAATGTCGCTTTACCACATCATTAAGCCGGAAATCGACTTCAATGATGGCACTGATGAGCATGACCCGAAGGTCTACGACAAGGCTGTAGAGAATTTCAACAAGTTTCAGCAGAAAGGCTGGCTTGTGCAGGACAAGCAAGAGGAGTATTACATATATGCTCAGACGATGGACCACCGCACCCAATATGGAATTGTGGTGGCGGCCAGTGTCGACGACTATCTGTCGGGACGCATTAAGAAGCATGAGCTCACCCGCCGCGAGAAGGAGACCGACCGCATGCACCACATCGAGGTCAACAACTCAAATGTGGAGCCGGTGTTCCTCGCTTTTCCCGACAATGAAGTGCTCGAGAATGTGATCAGGACCACAGCCGCAACCGAGCCGGAATATGACTTTGTGGCCGACGACGGTATTGGACACACGTTTTGGTGTATCACCGATCCTGACACAATCAAGACTGTGACCGACGAGTTCGCCCGCATTCCATACCTCTACATCGCCGATGGCCATCACCGTACGGCTGCGGCCGCCCACGTGGGCGAGGAAAAAGCCAAGAGCAACCCCAACCACACGGGCAAAGAGGAATACAACTACTTGCTTGCTGTGTGCTTCCCGCAGTCGCACCTCAAAGTGATGGACTACAATAGGGTAGTGCGCGACCTCAACGGACTCACTCCGCAACAGCTGCTCGACAAACTTGCCGAGAACTTCGATGTGGCCAAAAAAGGTACTGAGATTTATAAGCCCGAAAAGCTGCACAACTTCTCGCTTTATCTTGAGGGAGAGTGGTACTCGCTCACAGCTCACGAGGATACCTACGACGACACCGACCCCATTGGTGTGCTCGATGTGAAAATCTCAAGCGACCTCATCTTGCGCGACCTGCTGGGCATCACTGACCTGCGCACCGATAAGCGCATCGATTTCGTGGGTGGCATCCGTGGTCTTGGAGAACTCAAAAAGCGTGTCGACTCAGGAGAGATGAAGTTGGCGCTCGCTCTTTATCCTGTGACAATGCAGCAGATTATCGACATTGCCGACACCGGCAACATTATGCCGCCCAAGGCCACATGGTTTGAGCCGAAACTGCGCTCAGGCCTGGTGATACACAAACTTGACTGACGCTTATCCTAAGCGATTTATAGGGTAAAAACGACTGATTAGCCCCACATGAGCCGCCCGCAATAGGGTAGGCCATGTGGGGCTAATTGTCGCTCAACCTATATTTGTGTGACTTTTTATGATTACGATTCTTTTATATTTAAACTCAAAAAGTCGTAAAAACGACAAATTATTACTAATTTTGCATCCTATTAGTTTATTCCGTATATATTTCATTAAATTAAATTATACTACAACATGCAGAAATTAACCCAAAATCTCAAGGTTGCCCTCTTTGCGGCGGCTTGTATTGCAGGTCTTAATGCGACGGCACAGAGCGGGCAGCCACATTCATTGACGGCTACTCCCACATTCTCCACCGTCGACTTGCAGTGGAGTGCCCCGGCGTCGGAGCTGACGCTCCAGTGGCATAACGGAGAAGACTACAACGGCCTTAGTGGGAATCAGGAAACGCCTGGTGGCCCTTCGGTGATTTATGCCGGAAGCAAGTTTACGGCCGCTGAGCTAAAGGACTATGTGGGCGAGAAAGTGGACAGTATCAATTACTTCCAGTATCGCAATATAGCAAACGTGAGGATTCAAGTGTATGAAAACGGAAAGCTCGTGCGTGACCAGGACGTTGACGTCGCCACCGGTTATGTGAAAAACAGTTGGAAACGCGTCGCTCTTGACGATAGTTACACCATTCCGGCCAACGCCGACGTGATTTTCGCAGTAAGGTTTGAGCATGGCACCAACCAGACTTTTGCAGCCATCTGCGACCGTTCTCCCCAAAAAGGCAAGGGTAACATCTATTCCTACGACGGTAAGCAGTGGAACAGTGATTGTCCGGGCGACTTCTTGATTACGGCAGTGCTGCACAACTCGGCGGTGACTGCTCCCGACGGCTATAACGTGTATCGCGACGGTGTCAAGGTTAACGACGCTCTCGTGTCTGATTGTGCCTATCAACTCGTAGGCGAGGCCGACGGCCTGCACACTTACAAGGTAGGCGCTGTTTACGGCACGGCCGAGAAAGTGTCAAATGCCGTTACTGTCACAACCACAGCAGCTGCCAGCCAGCAGGCGCCAGCCAGCTCGTTCACCGGAAAGGCTTCTGAGCTCAGCGGCACATTGTCGTGGCAACCACCGTTACAGCTTTCAGCCGACAACAAACTCTCTTGGAGCAACGGTAAATACGGCCTAGCCATTGGCGGTACATCTACATCCGCTCCCAAAGTGTGGATAAAACAAGAATTCAGCGCCAACGACCTGCTCGCTTGTCAGGGTGGTAAAATCACTGCCATCAACTCTTATTTGGCCGGAGCAGTGAAGACGGCAACCGTCTTTGTGATGAAGAACGGCGTGATTGACTATAGCGAGGTTGTGGCCGATTCTGTGGTCTCGGCCATCAATGACTCCACTTGGGTGAAGTTCACTCTCGCCAAGCCATACCAGCTTGTGACGGGCAACACTTATGCCTTTGGCGTCTATTACACCCATGTGGCTAAGGGACATCCCATAGGTGTCGACAATTCAGATGCTGTCGAAGGTAAGGGAAATGCCTTTTCGGTGACGTCGGCCTCATCTACTTTTGCCAACTCGAAACCCACTTGGAAAAACCTTTCGGCAGGTAATATCGCGGGCAACTTCATGCTCAGTGCCGATGTTGAGGGCGCTTCGGCCGCTACCGAGGCTGTTACCGGCTACGACCTCTATCGCGATGGCAATCTCATAGTGTCGGGTACTACGGCAACATCTTATGACGATGCCGTGAGCGAGCCGGGCATCTACAACTATTCACTCGTCACCAAGTATGTGTCGAAACAGGCTCCGGCCCTTTCGGCTCAACTCACCTACACACAACCGGCCGCATATGCCGCACCCACCATAGTCGGCTACAGTTTCAGCGACTCAACCAAGCAATTCGACCTCTCTTGGAGCGCAAGTGCCACCGAGCTCAAGCACTATGCCACTGCTTCCTACATCGTTGGGTTTGATGAGGATTTGAGCCTGCTCTACGGTACCAAGTTCCAGGCATCGGAGCTCGCTCCATATGCCGGATATCAGATAAAGTCAATCAAATTCGGTATTGGCGAGGCTATCGACTCCTTGCGTCTCGAAATTATCAACTCAAAGGGCGAGCGTCTGCTTAGCGAGAAGGTGCTCGGTTCGGAAATTGAAGCTGGCTACCTCTATAACACAACCCTTGCCAATCCAGTCACCATACCTGCCGGTCAAGACTTGTATCTCGTCTATAATGCCACCCTTCCCGGAGGCAAGCACGTGATGATTCTTGATGGCGGACCGCTTGTAGACGGCGGAGCCATGATTAGTCTCTCCGATGGTGCCAATTGGCTCAAACTCGGTACGGTGGCCTCATCGTATGCTAACTATAACATCGTGATTGCCGCAACTGCCGAGGCCGCCTCAGGGGCATCTGCCGCTCCGGTGGTGCTCCAAAACGGGCGTTGTCTCAACCCCGATGCCGCTCAACGTCTTACAATTGCCGCGGCACAAATCCGCGATGCGGCTGCCAATGGCCTTGGTGTGGCCTCTGGCTCTGAAAGGCTCAAGACTCCTGCACACAAGGCAAGCTCGGTGCTTAAGCCCGCAAGCTACAAGGTGTACCGCAACAATAAGGTCGTCGCAGAAACCAATGGCAATACATATTCTGAATCAATCGGCTCTTATGGCGATTACGAATATTATGTGACAGCCGTTTACTCTAACGGATGGGAATCGCCGGCAAGCAAACTTGTCACCTTCACCAATGCCGCTCCTGCACGCGGACAGGCTCCATTTGCCCTTGCCGGCACTTATGCCGACGGCACTCTGCATCTGTCGTGGCAGAATCCAGGCAATTCACCAGTGCTCTCTTACCAGCGAGGCACCAAGAGTATTGGTTTGGGCATGACTGGAGGCACCACACGCGAGAGCTACTGTGCGATACGCTTCAAGGCCGATACTGTGGCCAACTTCGTGGGCAAGAGGATTTCGCACATCAAGTTTGATCTTGCCGACGACACTCTCACCTCGGCATCTGTGTTTGTCATGAAGGGCGACGGCATCGTATATGAGCAGACCGTGGCATTGTCCGACCTCAAGATAGGTGAGAATGTGGTGCGCCTGAATGTGCCATATGTGATCCCTGCCGACCGTGAGCTCAGTGTGGGATACCATATCACCTACAAGACTGGACGCAAGCCCATGGTGATGGATGAAGGCCCTTCAACCATTCCTGGTTATAGCGACCTGTTGTCATCGTCGGCAACCGACGGGTTCTGGTATTCGCTGAAGACCAAGTTCTCGCAGAACTACAACTGGCGCATCAGTGCAGTCCTCGCTGAACCCGATCAGGCCGTGAGCAAGGCTCCGGCGCGTCGTGCGGCAGCCGGTGCCACCACCTATAACGTGTATCGCGATGGAGTGGCAATAGCTTCGGCTATCGAGCCTACAAGCTACGATGTGGCCAATGCGCAAAACGGCTCATACACTGTGACAGCCGTTGTCGATGGTGTGGAGTCGGCAGAGTCGAATGCTGTGGTGCTCAGCGGCGCTTCTGGCATTGACGGCATCAATGCAGCCTCTGCTGTGGTCGAGGCCATATATGGAACAAATGGAGTGAAACTCAATACAACAAATCTTGATAACTTGTCGTCGGGAGTTTATTTGGTTCGCACCGCCGATGGCAAGGTCAAGAAAGTGATCAAGTAAGGCTCTACAAGCCTCTTTAATCAGCTATGGTCCGCAGGAGGTCGCACATAACGGCTTCGTGCGGACCTTGTTTTTTGTGTCTTGGCTCCACCATATCCTCTATCTTAACCTGCAGCCGTTATAATATAGGCATCTGTTTTTCATGACTCTCTCATTTATTATGATACGGCTCTTGATATATCTGGTTGTGCGATAGCAACACATGGCTTAGCGAGCCGTTTACTCCATCGTCGGAGCAAGCGGAAGAACTCTAAATGCACTATGAAAAAGTCTTCGAGAGGTCGTGTTCTCCAACAACCTCACTTTCTTCATGCCTGGATTTTATTTAGGATAATATTGTGACAGTATCGTTTTTTTGTTGTTCGCCTTGCTTAGAAAGGTCCGGCTATTTGCGTTTCCACATCGGAGGCAAAGGCATATTTGGCGAGCAACTCTGCAGTCCAGTCAACAGCTTTTTGTATGTCCATCTCAGGGGCAAAGGCGTTGATGTTGATTTGTGCCGTTACGGTCTCGGTGGTAAACTTTGTGCGCTCCTCGTCGCTGGTGGGGGTCGCTATGCCGCCCAGAGCGTCGCGGTACACCGGCAATCCATCAATATTCAGCTCACCGCGGCCTATGCCGTGGTATACCTCTCCACTTTCGCCCACTCCCATCGTCAGTGTGTCGCCCACAATCTTGTCGGCATCAAGGCCGCTTATGGAATATCCGCTGGCAATCGATACCAGGTTCACCACATCGATGAGCGTGGTTAGCCGGTATATGCCCAATCCCTTAACGATGCGGCGGCAAAGTGCCTCGCTCGACATGCGGTAACGGCCGGGATCTTTGCCCAAGGCCTTGTAGAGCTTCCTTGTTGCGGCCACGGCCGGACGCTTGTTGATCTCGAGCAGCTCAAAACGGCTCTTGATCGAAGCGGCTTCTTGCTCTATCTCGTCCCACAACGCGTCACATGTGGGTGTGTTTTTAACGTGTGCTCTGATGAGTCCTATCTGCATTTGCGGGCACGCTTCCACAATGCGAGGCGATATTTCGATGTTTATCATTTCTCTGTGCGGTTTTGTTTCTTATGCAAAAATACCTCTTTTTACGAGATTAAATTCTACCGTTTCGAAAAAACCACACTATTGTTCCGCCTCTTTAGCCTCTCGTCCGAAGTTAAGGGATGACACCCGGTAAAATGCGAAGATCGGTGTTGGCGACCTAGGAGGCATAGGGCTTCAGCGCATCTTTGCCAGGCCGTAATGTGCGATTCAAAAAAAAATGTTATATTTGCAATAGGGTTTGTCAATTTTTTGAGGCCACCGCCATTTGTGCCTTAAATGTGTTGATAATAAAAGTCAGAAACACTATTAATGGTCTGGTGTTTAATATGATATTAGAGCGTGACTCTCGTATTTGTGAGACATCGGCACTTTCGTCAATATGAAAATTGGAATTATAGTAGCAATGCAGAAGGAATTGGAGCTGCTCAATCCGCTGCTCGGCGACCGGTCCGAGCAACGGATCGGAAGCACCACATTTCATTGCGGTAAAATAGGAAGTCACTCAGTGGTGGCAATGCAGTGCGGTATCGGCAAGGTCAATGCCGCCATAGGCACCGTTTCGCTCATCGACCACTTTGCCCCCGAAATCATCATCAACACCGGTGTGGCCGGCGGAGCCGTCAAGTCGGTCAGTGTGATGGACGTGGTAGTGGGTAGCCGGGTGGCATATCACGATGTGTGGTGCGGATTCGACAGCACTTGGGGGCAAATCCAGGGAATGCCGCTTTACTTTGAAGGGGAACCGAAACTGGTGGAACTACTTCGTGGCCAGCCCGGGGTGCATTGCGGGCTTATATGCTCAGGCGACCGCTTTATCGATACGATTGGCGAAGTCGAAGCTATCAGAGAACGGTTTCCGGCGGTGCTTGCGGTCGACATGGAGTCGGCGGCTATCGCCCACACATGCCATGTGAGGCGCACTCCGTTCTTAAGCCTGCGTGTGATCAGCGACTCACCTGGTGCAAGCCACAACAATTCGGCGCAATACACCGACTTTTGGACCGATGCTCCCAAGTGCACCTTCGAAAAGCTGCAGCAGTTGCTCGATGGCATCCGGAATGATTAATTGAAACAACAATAGTAACAGCGATCGTTATGGAGAAAATTAAAAGCTTTACGATAAACCACAACAAGCTGCTTAGAGGCATCTATGTCTCGCGCAAGGATGTCACCCCCAAGGGCGACGTTATCACCACCTTCGACATCCGCATGAAGGTTCCCAATGCCGAGCCGGCAGTGGGGCAGGCAGCCCTGCACACCATCGAGCATCTGGCTGCGACTTTCTTGCGCAACCATCAGCAATGGAAGGACCGAGTGGTGTATTGGGGCCCCATGGGATGTTGCACAGGCAATTACCTGATTCTACAAGGTGACTTGGAATCGACCGATATCGTGCAACTCATGCAAGAGACCTTCAGTTTCATAGCTGAGTTTGACGGCGAGATTCCGGGCACCACTCCGCGCGATTGCGGCAGCTACATGCTCCACAATCTGCCCATGGCCAAGTGGGAAGCCAAGAAATACCTTGTGGAGGTGCTCAACAGGCTCACACCGCAAAACCTGGTTTACCCTGAGGATTGAGACGCGACAGCCGTTGGGTGTGACAATTTGTTCTGAGACAATACAGTAACTGCCGCTTATGATGGACTCCAACATACAGAAAATAGTGAAAGGCGAAAAGGTGCCGCAATTCGATTTACCTGTCGATTTGATCGTCTACGACGATGTGAACGCCGATTTGCTGAAGTTTTACGCGTCGTTTCCATGCAAAATCGATGCCGCAATATTCTGCTATGTCGACAAAGGGTATGTCAAAGCCACCATCAACCTGTGGCAGTATGAAATCAAGGAACATGATTTCGTGATTATCATGCCGGGCAGCTTTATGCTCATTGAGGACGTAAGCAACGACGTCCATGTCAGTTTCGAGGGTTTCTCTTCCGATTTTCTGAAGCGCATCAACCCGTGGCAAATCCTCTCGCCAATACTGTTTCATGTGTTTGAGCGGCCAGTGTTCCCGCTTGGAGCCGAGATGGGCGACATTTTCAAAGACATTTTCTCGGTAATGACAAGGGCCAATGCCCTAAACCCCATTTTCCAGACAGGCAATGTTGCTCAGGACGCACTGGCTCTTACCGTCGACATCTTGCACAACGCAATCAAGATAGACGGGCCTAGCGACAATGGCCCAAAACCGTCGACGCGTGACCAGGAGATAGTGTCGCGTTTCTTGCGCACGGCATTTGAGCGATACCGCACAGAGCACCGCGTGTCGTATTACGCTCACGACGCGGGACTCACGCTGTCGCACTTCTGCAATGTGATAGGCAAAAGCATAGGCATGACTCCGCAGGAGGTGATAATGAACCTCATAGTGATGGACGCTAAAACCCAACTTAAGCGCACGACTGCCACATCGGCTAAGATATCGCGCTCGCTGGGGTTCACCACACCCACCTCGTTTAACCGCTACTTCCGCAAATACACTGGCATGACCCCGCAGGACTACCGCAACAGTTAGTGCCCACGGCCGCAAAGCCAGAAAGAATATAAAATGATTAATCAAATCCCTATAAGTCTATGAATACTACTGATCCCAAAAGCATCACAGATGATTTGAGGTATTTAAAGCTGTTGTCGAGGAATTTTCCCAACATAGCCACAGCAAGCACCGAGATCATCAATCTTGAGGCTATTCTCAATCTGCCAAAAGGCACTGAGCATTTTCTTGCCGACCTTCATGGTGAATATGAGGCTTTCCAGCATGTGCTGCGCAACGCATCAGGTACCATCAAACGCAAAGTTAAGGAGATATTCAACGATTCGTTGAGCACTAAGGAGCGCAAGGAGCTGTGCACGCTCATCTACTATCCGGAACTTAAGCTGGAGCTGGTGAAGCAAGACATGACCGACGAGGCCGATATGAAAGACTGGTATTTCATCACTATCAACAGGCTCGTGAAGGTGTGCCGCAATGTGTCGTCGAAATACACACGGTCTAAGGTCCACAAGGCTCTGCCCCTGGATTTCTCTTATATAATTCAGGAATTGTTGCATGAGAGTACGTCCGACCCCAACAAGCAAGGCTATGTCGACGTGATTGTGCGCACCATAATATCCACCTGCCGCGCCGACGACTTCATCGTGGCAATGTGCAATCTCATCCAGCAACTCACCATCGACTTGCTTCACATCCTTGGCGATGTGTATGACCGTGGACCGAGCCCCGACAAGATAATGGACATCCTGTGCACTTTCCACAACTATGACATCCAGTGGGGCAACCACGACATCCTGTGGATGGGTGCCGCTGCCGGCAACGACTGCTGCATTGCCAATGTGATACGCATTGCCATGCGCTATGGCAACCAGGCTGTGCTTGAAGACGGCTATGGCATCAATTTGCTCCCGCTTGCCACTTTCGCGCTCGACCATTACGCCGACGATGACTGCACTCAGTTCCTGCCCAAGGTGAGCGACGAGAACACGGATGTGATGACTAAGACAAGGCACTTGATTGCACAGATGCACAAGGCCATCAGCATAGTTCAGTTCAAGCTGGAGGCGGCGACCATCAAGCGGCGTCCGGAATTCGACATGACCGACCGCCTGCTGCTTGATAAAATCGATTTCGACCGCAAGGTGATAGTGATTGACGGCAACGAATACGAGATGACCGACACCAATTTCCCCACCGTCGACCCCAAAGACCCGTTCAAACTCACTCCCGACGAGGAGCTGCTCGTGAGCAAACTGCACAATTCTTTCGTGGATTCTGAGAAGCTTAAGAAGCACATGGATGCGATGTTCCGCAACGGTTGCATCTTTAGTGTGGTCAATGGCAATTTGCTCTACCATGCCTCAATACCGCTGAATGCCGACGGCACTTTGCGCGATGTGGAGATCTGTGGCGAGAAGTATCATGGCAAATCACTGCTTAAAAAGGTGGGGGCACTTATCCGTGAGGCATATTTTGGAGCTGAAGACGGAACCGACAACGGCTTTGCCATGGACTATGTGTGGTATTTGTGGTGCGGAAAGAACTCTCCCGCGTTCGATAAGGACAAGATGGCCACGTTTGAGCGCTATTTCATCAAGGACAAAGCCACGCATAAGGAAGTCAAGGGATACTATTATGCTATGCGCGACAATGAGCAGGTGTGCGACATGATTCTCGATGAGTTTGGTGTCGATGGGCCATACCGGCACATCATCAACGGACATGTGCCCGTGAAGACTACTAAAGGGGAGAGCCCAATCAAGGCCAACGGCAAAATGATGGTGATTGACGGCGGCTTCTCTAAGGCCTACCAACCCGAGACTGGCATCGCTGGCTACACCCTGGTGTACCATTCCCGTGGATTCCAGCTTGTGCAGCACGAGCCATTCACTTCAATAACCAAGGCAGTTGAGGAAGGCCAGGACATCAAGTCGACCATTCAGCTAGTGGAGATGACCAACAGGCGCATGCTTGTGAAGGATACCGACATAGGTCATGAGCTCGAGGCGCAGATTCATGATCTGCAAAAGTTACTTGTGGCATATCGTATGGGTGCAATCAAGGAGCGCGCATGGCGTCCCATCACCAATAAGCGGTAGTCATCCCGCTTCACTGCGGTAATGCGCTGAGCCCCCATAAAGTGGCGTGGTTGAATTCCCTTTCATCGGAGTTCCGCCACGCCACTTGTCGCTTTTGTGCCGCACTACCTCCCCGTCAGTCGCCTGCGGCAGTAATCAGGCATGTCCCGTTGTGGTACTGCAGCCCTATTATGCCCATCTCGCACAAGCTTACTACCGACTCCTCGGCCTTAAACCGTGATATGTGAGCCAGTGTCGCATATCCGTCGATGGTGATTCCTCCGTGCCGCTCAAGGTAGTCGAGCAGAGCCTGCTCGGTCGCCCCATAGGTGATTACGGGCGACGCGTCACTCCCGGTCTCTCCTTTTAGCACACGCACGTGTACCGCACTCGCAAGCACGTTTTCATCGGCCACACGGTAATAGGCTTTCCATCCGCCTTTTTCGTCGGGAGCCTTCACAGGCTTTGATTCGGCTTCGGCTATGGAGGCAATGAGCACCGCCTTTCCCTCGACCTTTATGATCTCGTATTCAAGCTTCTGTGACGGGCGGCAATACATATCGGCAGCCTGCTCAATCATATAGATTTCCTCGTCGCTGCTCACTCCGGCTATGTTGCCGTTGTCTTTCACACCCACGAGAAGGCGGCCGCCGCTGTTGTTGGCAAACGCCGAAATGCTCCGCGCTATTTTCTTCGCGTCGGTAATTTGATATTTGAAGTCCTGTCGTTCGTGTTCTCCCTCGCTTATTAGGTTGAGCAGATAGGCTTTGCCATGTGTTGCCATTGCAATGTGAATCTTTTTGCTTTTTATGGTGTGGGTTTTATCGCTTGCCGCCGGTCAGGGCTTGCTGGCCGTCGCCAATTAGTCTGTTCCAATATTCTCTCAAGGTGCTCCACGGCACATATTCTCTGGCGTCACCCTCTATCGGAGCCACGGCTTTCTCATTGAGATACACCGCTGCATACACGCGCCCCGAGCCACTGGCCTTGTAGAGCACGACCTGCAGGTTGGCAGCCATCGGCACCACCTCAAAGTCTTTCCAGTTGTCCTTAAGGTTGGCCACATCGTTGCCGGTATACCAGCAGTGGGGCAGACGCATAAGTGACACAAGCGGCATTACAGTCTCGGCATGTGCAAACCGCAACACGGCCGTGGCTTTCAATGTCGAGTCGGCTGCCTTGTCACACCAGTACACTATGTCGTCGAGCAATGGTGCGGCAATGTCGGCGGGAGTGGTCGATATTGCCGACTGCGTGTGCTGGTAGTATTGCCGCAAGTTGAAGCACGACCATAGCCGGTTGTATTCTGTGATCGACAGGTAGGGGCTATAGGCGTTGGCCATTCCCATCGCCTTCAGGTTGGCGATGTTGTAGTATTCGATTATCGACAGTTGCTTCAATTCTGCCGTTGTGGCTGGGTATGACTTGCCAAGCAGACGTGTCACCGTGTTGGGGCACAAGCTGTCCACGTAGTGGTCGTAGGTGGCTTTCCACGGCTTCTCTTTGGCATAGAGTCGGTATTTGTCGCTCACGTCAAAGGGGCGCAGCGTCTCGTCGAGCTCTTTGCCCGAGATTGTGCCGATGGTGATGTCTTTGGCCTTGAGCGAAAGCTCGTGGGTGAATGAGTACATGCTCATTATTGCCCGTGGACTTTTCGACGAGCCGGCTAGAATGTTGCCGCCGTTGAACAGAGTGGGGAAGTTGGCTGTCATCCTGTCGGCGATTCCGCGGTGCTCGGCCATGCCGGTAGAATCGAGTTGCCCCCATTGGCCGTTGCTGCGGGCAATCACGCTGTTGATCACTTTTAGAAATCTTTTGCCGAGTGGTGTTATGGTCTTCAGTGAGTCGGCTTTGAGCAATGCCTTACGCATAGTGGTGGCTGAGTAGGCCGATGCCGGATAGCGTGAGCCGTGCCGTCCAAGGTGGTTCATGAAAATGGGCGTTAGGCTGTCGGGGTGGGCTATGAGCTCAACCTTTGCCGGATATGGTCCAAGGCTGCCCTGACACTCCTCTGCACTGTATGTCGTGGCATTTATGGATATTGCCGCCCACAGAGCCGCGATTATTATAGATGTTCTTTTCATTTTTTTCTGAAAATATAAAGTTTCTGCATGCAAGTTTTCCAAGTACAAAGTTACTTCAAGGCGGCCGCAATAACAAATGCCGCAATGGCTATGGCTTATCTGTCGACCCCATACCAGTCACCAAACCCAACGAAGTATAGGCTTGAGAGCAGGAAAATATCGGTCAGAAAATCCCAATAAAACAAGCATATATAATTGTATATCATATCGTTATGTGATTTTCTTTCGCTTTCTTTCTTTTGCTTATTTCGGGGATTTTTGGTGCATTTTT
>CAVIEK010000065.1:0-13064 GCA_963641805.1 Bacteroides fragilis | reverse complement strand
GAGACAGAGCAATCTGCCCCTCCTCTTTCTGTGTATACCCCGCCCCACAAGGCCCCTCCCCACCAAAGTCGTGGGCCGCCCCAAGCGGTGTGCCGGCAGCACACGCCCCCTCGTATCGGATTTCCAGAAACGTAACCATCCGATAAGCCGATTTTCTTTGGAAGGTTACGATTTTGTGCTTCCTGTTCTCATCGCCCTAAAAAACGCACTTTCCCCGACCAATTCATGAACCATATTTGTGACTTTACGGTGGGGATATGATAATTTGTTGTGGAAAAGCACTAAATTTGGTTATTGAACATAATGGGTTCACATTTTGCTTGTGAAAACAGCATAGGCATTGTGTCCTTTCAATCTTTTTTAAGTGACAGAATTATATGAATGACATTAAGAGGACGATATGGGCGATTCTCGGTGTTTTAGCGGCTATTATGGTAAATGCGCAAAGTGGCAACTGGACGGGATCTCTCGACATTGCTGGCACTAAGTTGCCCTTGGTGTTTCATTTCACGTCTGACGGATGCACGCTCGATTCCCCATTGCAAGGTGCATATGGCATCAGTGCCGAAATGGTTGTCAGTGGCAATCGCATTACTGTGACCTTACCGTCGATAGGAGCACGATTTGCCGGTATGCTTGCTGATGAGCACATCAGCGGTGAATTTGAGCAGGGTGGAGCGTCGTTGCCTCTTGTCCTTTCGCGTCAGGAGCGCCCACAGACACCTGTGGCGCCATTCCCCTATATCCAAGAGGAACTGTCGTTTGACAATGGCGGGATGCCGCTTTACGGCACATTGTGTGTGCCAGAAGTATGTACAGCTTCGACCCCTGTTGTAGTAATGATTACCGGTAGCGGACAGCAGAATCGCGACGAGGAGCTGTTCGGCCATAAGCCGTTTGCCGTGATTGCCGACGCTCTTGCCCGTCGAGGTATAGCGTCGTTTCGCTACGATGATCGTGGCTGGGGCAATGCGGATGTGAAATTCAGCGACTTCACAATCACCGATTTCAAGCATGATGCTGAGACAAGCGTGAAGCAGTTGCGCAAGCGGTTCAACAAGGTGGGGGTGATAGGGCACAGTGAAGGAGGCACTATAGCCTTGATGCTTGCTGCTGACGGGAAAGTTGATTTTGCCGTTTCGCTTGCCGGCATGACAGTGACAGGCAAGGAAACCCTTTTGAGACAGAATCGCCTGCTACTTAGCGCATCGGGAATATCCGGCATCCAACTCGACAGTTGCCTGGTTGGCATTGGGATGATTCTTGATCAGGTTGCCGCAGGGAAAGGTGCGGCCGATATTGATGACTATGGCCTGCTTTCCTCTAGAGTAAAAGAAATAGTAGTGCGGCAATTAATGACACCGTATATGCGCGAATTAATTACGACCGATGTGGGACGGCTGTTACCTGATGTGCGATGCCCGGTGTTGGCGATTAATGGGCGTCTTGACACCCAAGTTGACTGCGAGGCTAACCTGAAAGTGGTGCGCGACAATCTCGCCGATGCCAAAGTTGTAGCGTACGACGGTCTTAACCACTTGTTACAGCACTGTAAGTCTGGAACAGTGGACGAGTATCAGCAAATCGACGAGACTATTGCTCCCGAAGTGCTGTCCGAAATAGCAGAATGGATTAACTCACTCAAGTGACACATAAAGGCCCAAAAGTGCCAGCTGCTATGGCCACCGCAAGGGTTTGAGTGGCGTTCAACCATCAACCTGGGCGATGCCTATAGCCGAATTGGCAGTAACACAATCTATGCCGTCCATTCAAGGAATTTTCGACAAATATGTGGGAAACCAATCTGTTGGGCTCTTGAGTCCCGAGTTCCTCATAAATGTAGAGGCAATATTGTGAACCGACTGTTCGTTACTATTATGTAATCATTCACATTACTCATTTTCTGCACTATGCCCACCAACAAAAACGCTATGACGCGTTATCGCATACTCGACCGCCTGCTGAGCGACAAATATCACGACTACACCATAGACGATTTGGTGGATGAAGTGAACCACAATCTTGCCGAACTAGATCCAGATACCGATGGCGTGGGCCGCCGTTGTATAGAGAAAGACCTAAAATATCTTGAAGAGGGACCGTTTATGGCCGAAATCGAACGCTACTCAGTGTCACGATATAGCGAGGAGAAGCGCCGCAACATGGCGCGACGGTGCTTGCGCTATGCCGACGGCTCGTTCTCAATTTTCAAGCAGCCTCTGACCGACGACGAGAAGCAACTGCTGGGCGAGGCACTGTCGATTCTGGGACACTTCGACGGGTTGCCCGATTTCGACGCTTTGGGGCGTCTGCGCGAGAGTCTGGGAGTGAGCACTAACGCCCGCAAAATAATATCGCTCTCGCACAATCCGCTTGCAGCCACCAACGTCCTGGCACACCTCTATGCCGCCATCTCGCATCGGCAGGTGGTTGAACTGCACTATCACAAGTTTGGCGAGGAGCCAGGGCAACTTGTGGTCAATGTGCACCCGTATCTGCTCAAGGAATTCCACAACCGGTGGTTCCTATATGGCTCGGCAGAGACCAATGGCCGGCTGCTATGCTTCGGGCTTGAGCGAATTGACCAGATAGTACCGCTTCCGGCACACACCTACGTCGACTTTCAGGGCACCGATATCAACGAGGTGTTTGACGATGTGGTGGGTGTGACACTCTCCCGCACGCCAATACTCGACATCATCTTCTGGGTGAGCGACTCGCAGGTGAACTATGTGGCCACAAAGCCGATTCATGATTCGCAGAAGCGCCTCAAGAGCCGCGAGGCTGAATTGCGGTCCCGCTACCCGCGGCTCAAAGGCGGCATGTTCTATGGTCTGCGTTGCCGCTGCAACTATGAGCTGGTGCGCGAGCTTTCGGCCTACGGGCCTCACCTGATTGTGCTCACACCAAAGAAACTACGCCGCGAGGTGCAGGAGCGAGCCGCCCAAATCGTGGCAGCCTATTCAGATACTTTTCTCTGACCCCAACCGTCTTGCAAATATAACACCCAATTGGTCATCTTGACTCAGCCAAGCGGAATGACGGATAAGCGGCCTTCGGATCGAGGCCAAATGTTCCTGCATGGGCATATTCTGGAGGTTGTGATTGGTTTTTATGTGATTTATGCCCAAAACATGCTTTAGCGAACAAAGAGTTCGCCCCGTTGTCGCATCTTTGCCTCGAAAAATTCACAAATCACTAACCAATTAAAATAGCACTCAAAATGAGCAAGGTATCTAAAATAATCCTCACCGTTGCGATGGTGTTGATATTCTTTCTGTTGTCGGCCTTCATTGGCGAACTTCGTGGCCACGGAGGCCGTACAGGTGTGTGGGGTATAATCTTCATGCTGGCATTAGTAGGCGGACTGCGTGCGCTTTGGAAAAAGCCAAAGAACAACCAGAAATAAGCGCATGAATATGTTTAAGGACTATTACGAAATACTTGAGGTGGGCTTCGGAGCCACTGATGCCGAAGTGAAGAGCGCCTACCAAAAGCAGGCAGCCAAGTGGCATGCCGGCCGCGATTGTGGATGTGATGTAAGCGAAATGATAAGCATCAGCGAGGCCTACGAGATTCTCGGTAACCCGACGACCCGTGCGAAATATAACCGGGAGTACCTGTTGTTCAAGCAAGTGATGGCTAAAGCCTCGCAGGGCTGCTCACAAGCCCGCACAGGCACATACAGCTACGACTATCAGGTGAATGATGACGACCTGAGTGCCGACATACGCAAGGCGCACGAGCGTGCCAGCAGCATGGTGAGCAACCTGATGTCGCAGCTAAAGAGTGACGCCCGCATTGCCGCTGAAGGCGCGTGGGAGAACTGCAAGTATATGTTCTATCTGTGTCTGTTCGCCACATTGGTGGCGATTCTAATATTCGCTTTTGGAGCTGTGTAGGTGCGACGCGCAGTAGTGCAGCCGTGAATGAGCCCCGAGGCAGGGCAAAGCGGATGTGATAGTTTCCGGTTTCAAGCATGAAGCGGCGACAAGCGTAAAGCGGTTCAATAAGGATGAAGGATAGGACGCGATGGTGGCGCTATCGTTCTGACGCTTGCCGGCAGATGCCTTACTTAGGCTCTGCCCGAAACCCGGCAGCCGCTATGGCTGCCACAACAGTTTGAGCGTCGAACTCACCGTCAACCCGGACAATGGCTTCGGCCAAATTGACCGTAACTGCAGTAACCCCTGTTACACCCCTCACTGCCTTTTCAACACTTGCCTGGCAATGCCGGCATTTCATTCCTTTTACTACAAAATCCATTTTTTTAATTTGTATTTATCGTTAGAAAACACTATTAATATAAACTCATCGCCAAACCTAAAGCTTGGCAAACTTTAGCCGCAGGCTGTTGAGAACCACGCTAACGCTGCTGAAAGCCATCAAAGCACTGCCAATCGCTGGTGTGATCTGCACATCGGCAATCGGTGCCATAACGCCTGCGGCCAATGGAATGCACACCACATTGTAGATGAATGCCCAAAATAGGTTCTGCTTTATGGTGCGCACAGTGCAAGAGCTCAGTCTTACCGCCGAGGCAATGCGTCTCAAGTCATCGCCCATGAGTGTGACCTGTGCAGCGTCGATTGCCACATCGGTCCCGCCACCTATGGCTATGCTCACATCGGCAGCGGCAAGGGCCTGACTGTCGTTTATGCCGTCGCCCACCATCGCCACATGATGCCCGTCGGCTTGCATGCGGCGCACGCAGTCTTCCTTGTCCTGAGGCAACAGACCGCTGCGGTAGTGCGCTATGCCGGCGGCATCAGCCCAGTAGGCTACGGCCTGCTCCTGGTCGCCACTCATCATGGTCACCTCAATTCCCATTGCCTGTAATTGTGCCACGGCCTCGCGGGCATGTGGTTTGAGGCTCTCACGGTCGGTGAAGGCGAGCGACTTGAGTGGCTGGGTGAAATCAACATCGGCGTTGGGTGTGGTAATCGTGCCCGTCTTGTCAATCACGAGCGCGTCAATCCCATGCAGGGCCTCGAGAGCTGTGGCATCCTTGATGAGGATGCCACAGCGGGCAGCCTTGCCCATGCCCACCATCAAAGCGGTGGGAGTGGCAAGACCCATGGCGCATGGACACGCAATAACCAGCACCGCCACTGCCGAGAGAATTGCCTGTGGCAAGTGTTCCACACCGCCAAATATTATCCACATGGCAAATGTGAACACTGCAATGCCGAGCACCACAGGCACAAAGACGAGGGCAATGCGGTCTACTATGCGCTGCACGGGAGCTTTCGAGTCTTGTGCTTGCCGCACCATCGAGATGATTTGCGACAACATGGTGGCAGAGCCCACTTGACGCGCCTCGAAACGCATGGAGCCACTTTGGCACACCGTCCCGGCAAGCACTTTCTGTCCAACGGTTTTGAGAACCGGTGTCGGCTCACCGCTTATCATGCTTTCGTCGACATAAGCCTCGCCGCTTGTCACAATGCCATCGACAGGAATCCTGTCGCCTGCCACAACCTCTATCACATCGTCGGCCACAAGCGCCGATTGTGGCACAGTCGACACCGAGCCGTCGGGGGCCACAAGGCGTGCGGTAGCGGGAGCCAAAGCCATAAGGTCGCGTATGGCACTTGCCGTGCTGCCCTTTGCCCGCTCCTCAAGCACCCTGCCTGTGAGCACGAAGGTAATGATCATCACAACCGCGTCATAGTAGGTGTGCCACTCAATGCCGTAGCTGCCCCAATAGGTATCACCCCAAAATGTGTTGAATATGCTCAGAGCCATTGATATGCCCGTGCTCAGAGCCACAAGCGAGTCCATGCCAGCCGAGCGGTGGCGTGCCTGCGACAGAGCCGACGCGTAGAACGACCCGCCGCAATACGTCATACACACCGCGGCAAGTAGCATACGCACCACATCGCTGCAAGCGGGCCATGACTGAGGCCATGCCATGCCTGCCGCCATCACAGCTACCGCAATAACCCAAGCTACCCCCATGCGGCGGCACATGGCGCCATAGCGCCGCCGCTCAAGTTCGGTCACGTCCTCGCCATCGTCAATTATAAGCTGATAGCCCATGGCGTCGATAACGTTTTTCATTTGCTCTGGCGACGTCTGTTCAGGATCGTATTTTACGTGAGCGGTACGGCTCGCCAGGTTGACAGTGGCTTCAGCCACTCCAGGCATCTGAGTAAGACTTTGCTCAACGGTCGCCGAACAGCCGGCACACATCATGCCCACAACGGGCATCGTGCATTCGGCAATAACGCGGTGTGTTGGTGATTTCTCGTTCATGTGGCAAAGGTAGACATAGGTGTGGACTTAGGCATTGCACAATTATACCAAATTCGTTGCACAAAAAGGAGGCACGGTAGATCCCAGACAGCAAACCGGCAAATACAGAAAAGAGAAGGAAGTGATTATGTAACGGAACTATGGTGCCGACGGGCTACACCTTGTCTAGCGGCAGCCGCGCAGTATGTGACTGCTGAAATTGAGTGGGTGTACACCCTGCCACTTGCTTGAACTGGCGTGAGAGGTGTGCCACGCTTGAGTAGCCGGTGCGGTAGGCAATCTCACTCACAGTGAGCTGGCCATATTCGAGCAATTCCTTCACATGCTCCACCTTCTGTGTGATAAAAAACTTCTCTATGGTGCGACCCTCGATGGCACTGAACACGGCACTTGCCTGCTTGTAGTCGACCACAAGCTCATGCTGCAACTGCTGTGACAACTTCACTGGAATTCCGTCGTCACGCCGGGCCAGGGATATCAGTACAGTCTTTATGTGCTCCACAAGGGTCTCGTCGCCATTGCGTAGCAGCTCAAATCCTTCGGCCTTGAGGCCTTCGGCCAACTTGCACACCGTGTCGGCATCCAAGCCGTCGGGCACGTCGGCCCATCCCATACCAACCGCGGCGTCAGGCATGTCCAAGCTGGCGAGCAGCGAGCGCACGCTTGCCACACACCGGTCGCACACCATATTTTTTATTGCTATCCTCATAGCAACGGCAAATTTACGACAATAAGCCCGATGATGCAAGAGAAGTGGCGGAACCGCTCCCTGGGGAGACAATTCCGCCACTCAAGTGTGTGTAGGGCCTGATGGCGCTATGGCAGGTGTGGCGTTATCTCACGATAAACTTTTGGCCGTTGGCCACATACACGCCCTGCTCCAATGCTATTGTGTGGCTGCCGCACAGGTTGAATGTTGCCACCTGCTGACCAAGCATGTTGTAGACGCTGACGGATTGCTCCTTACCGCTTGTGAATGTGGCGCACTTATGCTTGCCGGTGATGATGAGGCCACTTGCGGTCTTTGCGGCATCAATGCCGGTCATTGAGGCGTTAGGGACAACCGGATGCTCAACTTTGAACACGTAGCTGTTGCCATCAACGAGTTCTTGTATGCTGCTCAGGTTGTTTTTGTTTACTACGAAGAACACTACGTTGTAGTTCGGCTTGTCGGAGCTGTTTTTGTCGATGACGTTGTTGAATGTCATTGCGTCCGACACTTCTGGCAAAATAGCAGCCTCGTCGTCGCCATCAAGTGAGTACCACTGCATGATATTTTGTGCGTTGGCGGCAATGTCGCTTGTCTCGGCAAACGGATAGCGGAAACCGTTGACCACATAGTAGTAATAGTGTGATGTGGCTCTCAGTCGTGCCTTTGCCATGGTAGCGTTGGCGTTGCTTGCGATTTCGACAAAGTCGCTTGTGGTCATAAAGGTGCCGTCGCGCTTCACCATCACTATTGCGTTATACTTCTTGTAGGTGGTGGTGTCGCTCATGATGCGGGCGGTGAGGTCGAGGCCGTATTTGCGGTACGACGTGTTGTCGTCGCTGCCGGCAGGGTAATACAACTCACTCCCGACAGAGATGTCCTCAATGTCGCCATCGGCAAATTTAAGCTCGCACAGATCGGTGCCATCGGGAACAAATGCTGGAAATTGGGGCTTACCCACACCAGCCCCCGGCTCGCAATCGTCCCAATTATATACGTTCTCGTATTCCGGATTTGAGCACCAGTCAGTAAACTTATACTTGTGCACGAGCGATGTCTTGCCGTCAACCATTATGATGTCGTCGGCATTGCTGTTGTAATAGTTTGTGTTGACACGGGTCTTTACTCCTATCTCGGGCGACTTGTACCAAGCGTAGAATGTGATTTCATCGCCACCCTCATAGCCCGAAGGTATGGTCACCGTGTACTGGCTGCTTGTGATTCGGGTTGGGGAGAACTTGGCATCGATGGACGATTTCTGCGATTCATCGGATGATGAGCTGAAGCTCACGAATTCGAAAGGATCAAGGTATCCGGCGAATAGTGTGATTGCCTCACCTTCACCCACGGTGAGCCAAGTGTTTTCCCCTACGCTGCTACCAGTGATTGATATTGTGGGGTCGCCAAAGTTGGCTTCAGGCATTGCCACGATTCTCACCTTGTGGGTGGGGTGCTTGAAGTAGTAGATTTGCGAAGGCACTGTCGACGGAGAGTCGTAGGTGTCCTCATACCCTTCTTTGACGAAGCATCTAGCCTCAACGCGTATCGAATATCCGGCCATGAGTGTGATTGTGTCTTGAGGCAGCTTGCCGTCGGTCCACTTGAGCACAATGCTGTCGCCGTCAAACTTGAAGTCATCGCCCACGATGGTCTGTACAAGCTTCTCCTTGGCGTCATACACTTGAATCTGGTATCTTGTTTCCGACACGCCTGCCGGGTTGATGTTCTTGATGGTGATGTCGCCCCATGTGGACGGTTTGTCCACGTCATAGGTCTGCGACGCGGGGGTGATGATAGGCGGCAACAAAGGTTCGTGCTCTGGATGTGTGGCTCCGGGGATGATGTCGCCTATACGCAGGTTCATATACTGGCTTCGCAGCAGGAAGTCTCCAGTCGCTCCACAGATTTTATCGCCGTTAATGGTGCCGAAGCACTCCGGATTCACGCGTATGATTTGTGGGTAATCCTCAAAGAAGATGCCGATGGATCCGTCGCGTTGCACCGTGATAGAGCTGTATTGGGCCGTTTCGTCGAGCGCGTCGTCGGGGTCACTTATACATAGCCCCTTACTCCAGGTGAAACCGCTGGCCGATACGTCCGACGTCTTGGCAGTGTATATGGAGAGGGCTGAGCGAGCTCCTGTGCCTCCTTTGTTTGTGGCCTTTGTAGCAGGCACTGTGTGGATGAGGTATTCAGTCTCTGTGCCATCGATGGCGGCTGTGTACTTGCACATTGCGCCGTTGGCAGGTTCTGACAATGTCATGCCGCAATTATTGAGCGGAGTAGTATTGACATAGACGATATCGCCTGATTTTGCCACGGTGATGATGGCAAACTCACGGCTTTTGCCCGATGCGGTGGAGCGTATCGACATCAAAAAGGTGTTCTCGCCGATCTCAATCAATTGTGCCTCGTCGTCGTCTCCGTTTGTTCCTTTACTCTTGTTGGTGTAGAAGAAGTTGTCGTCGGTATAATCGGAGCTGTTGTAAGCAACTGTGGTGTTGACTGAAAGAATGTTCCAATAGTCACCGTCGGGATCATAAGTCACGAAATAATTGCCCTTGTGGAAACTGCCTGTGACCGTTTTGAAAGATCTGAAGCATGCAATTACTTTTCCTGCCAGATGGCCGCTCTTGACCACGCACATGTTGCCTGGCGCAATGTTGCCGCGATATTTGGTGAGCAGCACAAGCTTGTTGCCGTTCTTGTCGCACATGTCCTTGATTGTGCCCCAAGTGTGACCGTTGTCGCGGCTTATCACATAGGAGTTGTTGCTCAGTTGGCTTTCTGAGCTGGAGTTCAATCCATAGCCGTGTATAAAGGAGCATAGCAAGTCGCCGTAAGGCAGTGAGGCAAATGCCGCATCGCCGAATCCTGTGGAGTTGGTGCAGTCAATGATGTTGATTCCCCCCGACATTGTTTTTGTTGCCGAATCGCCCTTGGCTATTGTCACGGGTGAGCTCCAGGTGTGGCCGTCGTCTTCTGAATAGCGCGATACCATGTCGATGTCGTTGGTTATATCATGGATGTGCTGCTTGCGGGCGTCGCTTACGGTCACGAGCGAGCCGTCGGCAGCGGTGACAATCGCCGGAATCCGGTAATACTTCGAATAGTAGTCGCCAGGTGAGAACATGGTCTTCAACTGGGGGACAAGCACACGCTCGCCCTCATCGTTGTTCTTGCCGCTGGAGCCTACGAATTTTTGGGTAAGGGTAGCCTTGTCATCACCCGAGCTGATTTCGGTGATTTTGGCACCAATGCGAGTGTAGTTGGCCTGTTTGCCACCAATCAGTGGAAGTTCGTCGATGTTGTCCTTGATGTCGCCGGTGACGAAAAACACATATTGGGTGCTGTCGTCGAGTTCGGCGCCCTTCATTGTGTATTCGTCCCCCGTGATTTTGTAGGACTGAGACAAGAGCACAGCTCCCACTTTGGTGAATGGGTCGCGGTAGTCCCACAGGCGCTCAAATGTCTTGGCAATGTCACTGCTGTTTGATGTGGACTGCGGGTCGTACTTGCAGGCATATAGGCACACGCGGTCCAGAAATATGGCATACTTACCTTGTAACTTGAATTTTACGGTCACTTCATGTTGGCCTTTCGGGACCAGATACTCGCCGAAGGCAAGCATTTCATTTTGGTTGCCAAGGCCGGCATAACCTGCTGCTTGCCACCAATAGCCACTGTTGAAGCCGGTGACGCTGGCAGCATTGGCGGTAATGCAATTGAGCAAGATTAAGCCCACAAGCAAAATCCTCGTCAAATAATTCGTTTTCATCCGTTAAGTCATAAGATGCCAGTAACTCCAAGCGGCATCAAGTCTTGTTGTTATACGCTAAAAGAGTGTGAGAGTCGTCTGACAGCTTGCTCATAGCCGCACACAATCAGTCTTATTCGTTACCATTAATGCATAGCTGATCCCCTGTTACTTAGGGCTACGGCATTACTTATGGGAAACAGCCAGCAAAAAATGATTAGTTAAACAGCTATTAATTTTGTGCCATGATGCAAAACTTCAGCACATTCCTTATTCTTACTTTTATTAAATTACAAATTTACGCATACTGTCTAATTTCGCAAATAAAAATGGGGAAAAGAAATGGCCACTGGCGTTTTTTTTAACGAGTTATAAGCAATCGGGGAGGGTGGGGCATGCGGATTTTGAGTAACTTTGCACAATTATTCTAAGCTGACAAAACGAGATGCGATGATATCTGTTCAAGGACTGACGATGGAATTCAACAGCCAACTGCTGTTTGACGACATCAATTATGTGATTAACAAGAAGGACAAAATAGCCCTCGTGGGCAAGAACGGTGCCGGCAAGTCGACTATGCTCAAAATCATAGCCGGGCTGCAGGATCCCACGTCGGGCACGGTGTCGAAGCCTAAGGACCTTACCATCGGCTATTTGCCACAACAGATGACGCTTGCCGACGGAAACACGGTGAAGGCCGAGGTCGAGAAGGCCTTTGACCACATAAAAGAGCTTGAGAACAGCATAGCCACAGTCAACGCCGAGATAGCCGGGCGCACCGACTATGACAGCAGCGAATATCAAGACCTGCTCGATCACTTGGCTCATCTCACTGAGGTGCAGGCCATGTATCAGAGCGAGAATGCCGATGCCGAGATAGAGCGCACACTCATGGGATTGGGCTTCGAGCGCACTGATTTCGAGCGTCCCACAAGCGAGTTCAGCGGCGGTTGGCGCATGCGCATCGAGATAGCCAAGCTACTGCTCAGTCACCCCGATGTGTTGCTGCTCGACGAGCCCACCAACCATCTCGACATCGAGTCGATACAGTGGCTTGAGGGATTTCTCAAGAGCCACGGCAACGCCTTGCTGCTCGTCTCGCACGACAAGGCCTTCATCGACAATGTGACTAACCGCACTATTGAGATCTCGTTGGGCAAGATATATGACTACAAGGTCAACTACTCGCACTTCGTGGAATTGCGCAAGGAACGCATTGAGCAGCAACGTCATGCCTACGACAACCAGCAGAAGCAGATTCACGATATCGAGGAGTTTATCGAGAAGTTCCGTTACAAGCCCACCAAGGCGGTGCAGGTGCAGAGCCGCATCAAGCAGCTTGAGAAGATTAAGCGCATCGAGGTCGATGAGGTCGACAACTCGCATCTGCGTCTCAAGTTCCCGCCGGCGCCACGCTCCGGTGATTACCCTGTGATAGCCGACGGCCTTGGCAAGACCTATGGCGAGCACAATGTGTTTCACGATGTGACGTTCACCATCAAGCGCGGCGAGAAGGTGGCATTTGTGGGTAAGAACGGTGCCGGCAAGTCTACGCTGGTGAAGTGCATCATGGGCGAGATTCCATACGACGGCACGCTCAAGATAGGCCATAACGTGAAAATCGGGTACTTTGCTCAAAATCAGGCGCAGTTGCTCGATGGCGAGATAACCGTTCACGACACTATCGACAATGTGGCCGTGGGCGAGATTCGCAACCGCATCAACGACATTCTGGGGGCGTTCATGTTTGGCGGTGCGGCCTCTGAAAAACGGGTAAAGGTGCTGTCGGGTGGCGAGAAGAGCCGCCTTGCCATGATAAGGCTGCTGCTCGAGCCGGTGAACCTGCTCATCCTTGACGAGCCCACCAACCACCTCGATATGCGCACCAAGGATATTCTTAAAGATGCCGTCAAGGCCTTCGACGGCACTGTGATAGTGGTGTCGCACGACCGCGACTTCCTCGACGGCCTCGTTGATAAGGTGTATGAGTTCGGCAGTGGTGTGGTGAGGGAGCACCTGTGCGGCATCTATGAGTTCCTTGAGGACAAGCGCATGGAGTCGCTTCACGAGCTTGAGGCCGAAAGCACGCCGCGCGTGACCAAGACACAGCCCGAGGAGCCTGTCAAGGCCTCAAAAATGGAATATGCCGAGCAGAAGGAGCGCAACCGCCTCATCAAGCAGGCAGAAAAGCGCTTGAGCACACTCGAGAGCCGCATCAACACTCTTGAGGCTGAAATCAAGAATATTGAGGACAGTCTGGCTAGCGGCAATGCCGGCGATGCCGATATCTACAAGCGTCATGCCGACCTCAATGCCGAGCTTGAGCAAACCATGCAGGAG
>CAVIEK010000064.1:0-13074 GCA_963641805.1 Bacteroides fragilis | reverse complement strand
CGGTGCAGCATGCCAACTTTGTGAGTCCGGCAAACGATATGTTCTCAGTCTTGGTCAGGTCGCTTGCCTTTATTGAGCTGCCCCTTGGGGTCCCTTCGACCACCACTTCGTTGAGGACGGTCTTGTCGGTTCCGAGCACAATGTTGACCTCATCGGCATCGACACTCACCGTATCGGGCTGGAAGCCCACAAAAGTGGCTACAAGGCGGATGTGCCCTTTTACGCCGTGCAGGCTGAAGTGTCCGGTAGAGTCGGTGACCGTGCCCACGTTGGTCCCGGCCCAATAGACCGAAGCTCCCGGCAGCACTCCGCCATCGACGTCGCGCACGGTGCCGTGGTAGGCGACAGCCGATGCGGTGATTGCGAGTGCGGCCGAGGTTGTCAAAAGTCTGGTGATTTCCATAAATTATGTGTCGTTTTTGTTCTGGCGGCAAAGTTAGCGGTGCTTTCATTTTTGCCGATTACACAATTCACACTTTTTGTTGCACAATTGCAGGGTAGGCCTACCAGCCTGTCGGCTCATCCATTTGGGTGTGTGCAGTCAGTTTGAATAAAAAGCAGTAACTTTGCACCGTTTAATTTTATAATAATAAAAGGAAAGGAAACGAAAAATGGCTAACTATATAGTAACCGACACAAAGAAAGTCACCACCAAGCGCATCAAACAGATGAAGGAGAATGGCGACAAAATTGCAATGATCACATCTTATGATTTCTCGGTGGCAAGTCTTGTCGACCAAGCTGGCGTGGATATGATTCTGGTGGGCGATAGTGCCTCAAACGTGATGCAGGGCAATGCCACCACACTCACTATCACGCTCGATGAGATGATAGTGTATGGAAAGACGGTGGCACGTGCCGCCAAGAGGGCTATGGTGGTGGTCGATATGCCATTCGGCACATACCAAGGCGATCCCTATGAGGCTCAATCCAATGCGGTGAGAATCATGCGCGAGACTGGTGCTGATGCGGTGAAACTTGAGGGCGGAGCCGAGGTGCGTCAGGCTATTGAGATGATATTGCGTGCAGGCATTCCGGTTGTAGGGCATCTGGGACTTACACCGCAGTCGGTCAACAAGTTTGGGGGCTATGGGGTGCAAGCCAAAGGCGATGCCGAGGCGGCAAAGTTTGAGGCCGATGCACGCCTTCTCGATGAGGTAGGCTGCTGCGCGGTGGTGTTTGAGAAGATTCCGGCGGATTTGGCGTCACGCGTCACACCATTGCTGACGATTCCCGCCATTGGCATCGGGGCGGGAGCCGGATGTGATGGACAAGTGCTTGTGTTTCAGGATATGATAGGTATGAATATGGGGTTCAAGCCCAAATTCTTGCGCACCTACAACAATCTTGGCGAGCAGATTATCGACTCGGTAGGAAGTTATGTGGCCGATGTGAAAAGCGGTGATTTCCCGAATGCCACTGAGCAATATTGAGCTTTTTACAATTATTACATAGAGGGTTGATGATCCGACCGCAAAAAATCACTATCTTGCAGCCTGATGGCAAGTGTGTCGCAACAATTCGTGCCATTTATGGTGACGTTGATGAATTATCTAACATATAAAAATAACAGACTATGAAATATTTTCAGCATGTGAGCGATATAGGCGACTTGAATGCCGCCGTGAAAGAGGCGTTGGAAGTGAAAGCCAACCGTTTCGGTTACAAACACTTGGGACAGGACAAAACGCTGCTTATGGTGTTCTTCAACTCATCGTTACGCACCAGGCTCAGCACCCAAAAGGCTGCCATGAATCTTGGAATGAACGTGATAGTGCTCGATGTGAATCAGGGCGCATGGAAGCTCGAGACCGAGCGCGGTGTGATAATGGACGGTGACAAGAGCGAGCATCTGCTTGAGGCCATTCCTGTGATGGGCTGCTATTGCGACATGATTGGCGTGCGCTCGTTTGCACGGTTTGAGAACAAGAACGACGACTATAGCGAGAAGATTCTCAACCAGTTTATCCAGTATTCGGGGCGCCCTGTATTTGCCATGGAAACGGCAACCGTACACCCGCTGCAGAGTTTTGCCGACCTCATCACAATCGAGGAGCATAAGAAAGTTGCCCGTCCAAAGGTGGTCATGACCTGGGCTCCTCATCCCAAAGCATTGCCGCAGGCCGTGCCCAACTCGTTTGCCGAGTGGATGTGCGCAACCGACTATGAGTTTGTGATTGCATGCCCCGAGGGTTATGAGCTCGACCCGCGCTTTGCAGGCCGTGCTGTGATAGAGCACGATCAAGACAGAGCCTTGGCGGGAGCCGACTTCGTGTATGCCAAAAACTGGTCGTGCTATGCCGACCCCAACTATGGCAAGGTCATCAGCAAGGATATGAGCTGGACTGTGACAACCGAGAAAATGGCACTTACTAACAATGCCTTTTTCATGCATTGCCTGCCCGTGCGCCGCAACATGATCGTGAGCGACGACGTGATTGAGAGTCAGCAAAGCCTGGTCATCCCCGAGGCTGCCAACCGCGAGATATCAGCTCAAGTGGTGATTAAGCGCATTCTTGAGGGAATGCAGTGACATTGGAAAAATAATTCAAACGCGTATGAGAATAAATCGCATATTGAGAGCTGCGGCGGCCGTGCTTGTCATAGTGTGCACAATGCCTGTGTGTGCGGCCGCGGCCGACGATGACACGCGTCAATGGAGCGAAGGCCCGCTGACGTGGGCTGATTTTGCCGGAGTGCCCAACCAGCTCAACACGCCGTCGATGGTCAGCCTTGAGCTCACCATGTCGAGCTCTGTGTCGCCGGGAGCCTCAAATGGTAAGGGACGCTACAGTATCATGGCCAATGCCGTTATGCACCGCAACTCGTCGTTCGCCGATGTCTCACGGTGCACCAAGCAACGCCTGCGATACCATCAGGTGCAATTCGACTTGCTTGAGGTGATGCGTCGCCGACTGCAGTCGGACATCAACACCGGCATCAGCGGTATGGAGACAGAGCGACGTCTCAAGGAATATCGTGCTACATATTCCCGCCGCATTGCCGAGTTAGACGAAGCCACCGACTATGGCCGCAATGAGACCCGTCTGCAGGACTGGGAATATGACGTGCGCCGCCAGCTTGAGGAAATGGGTGTCCCGCCCGTACCGCAGGTGACTCCCAACAGCTTCTGCTATGGTATTTATGGTGGCGTGGGAGCGATATTTCCTACCGGTGAACTCTCCGACCAATTCAAGGGGAGCGCCATATTCATGCTCGGATTGACAGGCGGCTACAACAACCTGCGCCTGAAGGCCGACATCAGCTATGGCCAGCCGTCGTTTGTGCGCAACAACATATTCAATGCCAAGACCGCCGACGGGAAGGATGCCCAAGTCAATGCCAATGCATCGGCCACTTATTTGGGTGTGGGCGTGCAAATCGGCTACTGTGTGCTCAATACCCGGCGCTTTGCCATAATCCCCAATGTGGGCGGTTATTATAGCAGTTACGGGTGGACCGTGCACAATCTTGAGTGGAGCAAGGATAAGGATGGTAACGATGTGAGCCAAATTACCGGCGACGAGAAGAAGAAATTCCACAGCTTCAACTGGATGGCATCTGTTGACTTCGACATAAAACTTCATGCGCATTTGAGCAACACCCCCTTGCTTGGAGTGGGGCAGCGAGAGCAGTTTGTGTCGTCGCTCCGCATCTCACCGTTTGTGGCACGGGTTGCGCACGACAAGATCACGCCGGTTGCCAAGGGTTATATGGTTGGTTTTACTGTAACCTATTCGGGGCTTGCCCGCTCACTGAATTTTTAATTGAAATCATAAAGAAAACAATCAATACGATATGAAGGTTTATGTTTTGCTTGCTTCTGGATTTGAGACCATTGAGGCTCTGACGCCGGTCGACATTTTCAAGCGTGCCGGTCTTGACGTTGCAACTGTGTCGATAGCGTCAACTTGTGATGTCACATCGTCGCATGGTGTGGCTGTAAAGGCCGATGCCATTCTCGGTGATGATTCCGATTTGGCCGATGCCGATCTTATCGTGCTTCCCGGAGGATATCCCGGATATGAGAATCTGTGTCGTGACAGCCGCGTGGTGGCCATTGCTCGCCGCCAATGGGAAAGCGGCAAACTACTCGCCGCCATTTGCGGAGCTCCCACGGTGCTGGCTACAGGCGGGATAGCCAAGGGTGCTTCGGTCACGTGTCACCATAGTGTGGCTGAGACAATGCGTGCGGCTGGCTATAAAGTGACAGATGAGCGGCTTACCGTAGATCGTAATCTTGTGACAGCGGCGGGTGCTGGCATATCGCTGCATTTCTCGCTTACGCTTGTGGCCATGCTTGCCAACGACAAGCATCTTACGGCCCGCCTTTTTGACGCTCTTGAGCTGAAATAGTATAGCGTGCCCTCAAAAAGAAAAGTTTCCCGTTTGCTCTATTAGGCAAGCGGGAGGCTTTTACTATACTAGATGTTGATGCCCGGTGTTGGGGTTAGCGGCGCAGACGCCGGCGCATGGTGAGCGATGTGACGAGCGAAGTGAGTAACCCGATGAATGCCGCAAGGGCAAATACTGCGACCACATCGGCCCACTCCACTTGCACGGGGTAAGCGTTGACCACCAGAATGCTCTCGTCGCCCTGCATCTTGAGCCAGCCGAACTGTTGTTGGCACAGGCATAAAGCAAGGCCGAGCGCCACTCCGGTCACGGCGCCCAACAGGGCTATGAGCCATCCCTCGGCCACAAATACTTGTGTGATTTGCTTGTCGGTGGCGCCCAAGTTGCTCAGGGTGCGAATGCTGTCGTCTTTTTCAATAATCAGTAGCGACAGTGTGCTTATCACATTAAATGTGGCAATGATCATGATGAACGCGAGCAGCAGGAATGTTACCCACTTCTCAACGTTGACAAGCCGGTAGGCCGTTGCTTCCTGCATAAGTCGGTTTTGCACAGTGTAGGAAGGTCCGAGGGCAGAGCTCAGCTGATTCATCACAGCCTCCTCGCTTGCGTCAGGGCTCAGTTTCAACTCTACACGCGTGGCTTCGGATGTGTAGTCGAAAATGTCGCGGGTGAGTTCGATGGGCACATATATCAAGTCGGCGTCATAACCGTTCTGCTGCATCTGAAACACACCGCTCACAAACACCGAGTCGTTGCGGAATGCATCCATCGGGTTGGCCATGTTCACCTTCCCTTGGCGTTGTGGGGCATACAATTGCACCATGCGCAGGAAACCCGGACGTGCGTGCAGTTTGATGGCCGGCCCTGCTCCCAACACGGCATAGCGCGACACCTGGTCGTGCAGTTTGAATTCACCGTCAACGATTACGCTGTCGATTCCGTTGAGGTGGTCGTATCCGTCGGGAACGCCGCGCAGCCTCACCGGCATTTGATAGTCGGTGAAGATGGCAAGGGCATTGTCCTCTATAACCGGCATGGCTGCGGCCACACCGTCGATGCCTTGGGCCACGCTTACCACGCTGTCGGCATTGGCAATGGCTTTGCCATGTGTGGCGCTGATCGCAATTTCCGGGTCGAGCATGGCAAGCCGCCCCATGATTAGCCCCTTGAAGCCGTTGAACACACTCAGCACGCATATCAAAGCTGCGGTGGTCACCACCACGCCGCATGTGGATATCGTGGAGATGATGTTGACTGCATTGTGCGCCTTTTTCGACCTCAGGTAACGCAAGGCTATTTTAAGCACTAATCTCATTGTCGGTCGGTGTCGGTCGTGTCGTCGTCGGCCTTCTTGCCGTCGGGGTGTAGCAGGCTGTCGATGTGCTCAATGTAATCGAGCGAGTCGTCGACGTAGAACACTAAGTCGGGTGTCTTGCGCAACTGGTAGCGCACGCGCTGGGCGAGGGCATAACGCAATTGGTGCACATTGGTGTTCACGTTCTTCACTATCTCGTCGCCCCTCTCGCTCGGAAACACGCTCAAGTGTACTCTGGCAATGCTCAGGTCGGGCGAGACGCGCACGGCGCTCACGCTGACCAGTACGTTGCCGAGCTTTGCGGTCTCGAGCCGGAATATCTCGCTGAGCTCTTTTTGGATAAGTCGCGATATCTTCTGTAGTCTTGTGCTTTGCATAATGTTGTTCCTTTTTAGTATGGTTTTTGAGTGAATCCCCTTTTGTGCGGTCATTTCCGCGATGGCGATGCAGGGTGCAAATTTACTGCATTTTGTCCAGTGGACGGTAATTTGCTCATGGCTTTTTGTAGGCAATGGTGAGCCCGTCGCGAAGCGGCACCATCACCACTTCCACCTGCGGGTCAGCGGCTACCAGGTCGTTGAATGCCAATATTCCGGCGGTCTGTGCATCGAGTTTCTTGCCCCAGTCAACCACTTTGCCGTCCCAAAGGGTGTTGTCGGCAATGATGAATCCGCCTGGCTTTAGGTGGCTCATCACCAGATGGTAGTATTCCACATATTGGCGCTTGTTGGCGTCGATGAAAGCCATGTCGAACTGCATGTCGAGTCGTGGCAGTATTGCGTTGGCATCGCCTATGTGGAGTGTCACGCGGTGTCCCCATGGCGATTTGTCGAGGTGCTCGTGTATGAAGTCCTCGAGCTCGTCTTCAATCTCAATGGTGTGGATTTGAGCGGTGTCGTCGGGTAGCCCCTCGGCCATGCTCAGTGCCGAGTATCCAGAGAAAGTGCCGAGCTCAAGCACCAGTTGCGGTCTTATCATGCGCACCAGCATCTTCAGAAGCCGCCCTTGCAAATGGCCTGAGCACATGCGTGAGTAGAGTAGGCGCAGGTGCGTGTCGCGGTCAAGGGCCTTCATGTTGTCGGGCTCCGGATCGATATGGCTCAGAATGTATTGCTCGAGTTGCTCTGTCATTGTTCCGTAGTGTTGTTGATCAAGCGGTCCACAGCCCGGTGGTAGCTGTCGAGGCCGTAGCCTGCAATCACCTCGAGGCAAGCCGGGGCAATCATCGACACGTGCCGGTAAGGTTCACGCGACTGAACGTCGCTGATATGCACCTCAATCACTGGAGCCGTTACGGCTCGTATGGCGTCGGCAATGGCAATCGATGTGTGGGTATAAGCTCCAGCGTTGAGCACGATTCCTGCGCAGTCGAACCCCACGCGCTGTATCTCGTCGATTATGCTGCCTTCGTGGTTGCTTTGATAGGTGATGAATTCCACATCGGGGTATTGTGACGCCAGTTGTTGCAGGTAGCTGTCCATGCTTTGGCGCCCGTAGATTTCGGGCTCACGCACTCCCACCAGATTGAGGTTGGGCCCGTTGATTATTGAGATTCTGATCATTGGCTTTGGGTGTTTTTGCAAAATTACACAAAAAACAGCAATGACAGATGGCTGCCATGGCTAAAACAATGGCTGACCGATTGTGTAACGGTGGCCAAAAGAGGCAATCCCCCGTCTCGGTTTATTGCCGGGACGGGGGATTGGCCCTATCTCATAAAAATGTGTGAGGGGCAGTGCAGGCTTCTCAGTGAACCTGCTGGAATTTTACTGATCCATCATTAAGTTTGTTGGTTATGACTATAAGGCTTGCGGTGGAAGAGTATGACCTGTGTTGTGCGGTCATAGTGGCTTTGTAGCTGAATGTGACAGTGCCGTTGCCGTCGCTTGTGAGTGATACCGGCGACAATGCTACCTCAGATCTTGATGGCGGCATGGTTACTGCAAGCACCGTCTGCCGACTGAAGTCGATTGCTGTTGGCAATCCGCCCTCACCCATAACGGCTGCCGCGCCAAACACCTTGTCGAAGTCGGCTTGGGTGTTGATGGTCATCGTGCCGTAGCCGCTAATGTCGTTGCGCACGAAGTAATGATTGGCTACGGTATAGGCTGTCTTCTTGCCCGACTGTACCTCACGTGCCGTAGAACAAGAGTCGGTGATGACCATGAGGCATCCCATGGCCATTGCCAACATGGCAGTTTTGAATAGTTTTGATTTTCTCATAATTCTTTCAATGTTTTTCTATATAATCTCACCTACTTGCTGATGATTGCATCATTTTTGCAAAAAAAATCACAAATTTGCGAAAAATGCGGTTGGTCGTGACTGGTGTGGTATATGATGTGAGACGCAAAAAAAGCAGCAGAGACATAGGTGCGTGAGCGGTAGCCTCTGCTGCTGATGGATTGTAGCGTGGATGGTCAGCTATGCCGTATCCACTTTAATATCTCAATGAACGAGTGCTTTTTGCCATAAAGCAAAATGCCGGTGCGGTAGATTCGTCCCGAGAGCCATACGATGGCTGCTGCTGTGGCAAAGAGCAGGGTGATGCTTGTGGCAAGTTGCCACAGTGGCACGTCGTAGGGGAGGCGCACCATCATCACAATGGGTGATGTGAAGGGAATCATTGAGCACCAAATGGCCATCGGACCGTTAGGGTTCTGTATGCACGCCATACCGGCATAGAGGGCAACGATCATGATGAGCATGAGCGGTGTCATGAACTGGGCGGCATCGCTCGATTGGTCGACCGACGCGCCGAATGCGCTGAACAGCGATGCATAGAGCAGGTAGCCTCCCGCAAAATATAACACGAAGCACACGAGGATGGGCAGATAGTTGATGCTCAAGGCTGCCTGCAAGGCCCCGGTGACAAAGCTGTCGCTGCCTGTGGCCGCGGCAACAGCAGCTGCCGATGGCGCGGCATTGACGCCGACTATGGCTGTGGCTCCTGCGCCCAGCACACCCAATGCGATACCCCAAATGGCAAACTGGGTGATTCCGGCAAGGCCTACGCCTATGATTTTTCCCATCATCAGTTGGAACGGTTTGCAGCTGCCCACCATCACTTCCACTATGCGGTTGGTCTTTTCCTCAATTACACAGTTCATCACCATGGCGCCATAAGAGAGGATAAACATGTATATTGCCAAGGCCAGCACCATACCAAAAACCATGGCTGCCTCGGTCGACGAGTCGGATTCTGTCCCGTTCTCGTCCCACTTGACGCTGCGAACGTCCACATGGGCCTCGGCCTCATTTATGATCTGCTGCAGTCGTGGGATGCCGTAAGAGGCGATTTTGGCATAGGTGATGGTGTCGTTAAGTGAATTTGTGATGTCGTCGAGTAGCGAGGCGCTTATGGTATTGTCGCTATACACGGTCACGCTCATTGTGCTGTCCACGTTGTGCGGGATCACTACCACGGCGCTTGTCTGCCCGTCGGCTTTGTCATAGAAGCGTTTGGCGTTCACCTTGTCGGTCGGCTGTGCTGTGAGTTGTACATATTTGTATTGGTCGTGGCTTTTCAGCGATTGCCCGTAGTGCTGTGCGCTTTGGTCGATGACCGTGATGGTGAGCTGCTCCGACATTTGGTTGTTGAAGTGCTCGATGGCAATGGGCAAGGCGATACACAGTATAAGAATAAGAGGGCTGATGATGGTCATCACCACAAACGACTTGCTCGCCACGATGGCAAGATACTCGCGGCGCACTATAATGGGGAGTTTGTTCATTGTTGATTCGTTTTGACGGTTTCGATGAATATTTCGTTCATTTTAGGCAATAGCTCGGTGAATCCTGTAAGGTGGTAGTGCTCATTGAGCCATGCGACCGCTTGACGCACGTCAGTCCCCGGATTAAGGCGCATGCGCACACCGCTGTCGGCATCACTTGGTGATGGTGGCAATAGAGTGAAGAGGTCTTCGTTGGGTTCCAGTGCCTCACCGCGGTCAACGGTCACATTATAGATATGCTTCTTGTGCTGGTGGCGTATGTCGTCGACACGGCCCTGTAGCACGACGCGTGAGTGGTTGATGAGTGTGATTTGTTCGCAGATGGCCTCTACCGACTCCATGTTGTGGGTCGAAAACAGGATGGTGGCGCCTTCGTCACGCAGTCGCAGTATCTCACGCTTCAGCTGCTCGGCGTTTACCGGGTCGAATCCCGAGAACGGTTCGTCGAATATCAACAGGCCAGGGCGGTGGATTACGGTGGCGATAAACTGCACTTTCTGTTGCATGCCTTTTGATAATGTCTCGACCTTCTTGCCGGCCCACTTTGTGAGCTCAAAGCGCTCGAGCCACATGCCGCACTCCCGCTTGGCGTCGCTCCGTGGCATGCCTTTTAGTTGCGCCAGATACACTATTTGGTCGGCGACTTTCATCTTCTTGTAAAGTCCTCTTTCTTCGGGCAGATACCCTATGTCGCCCACGATGCCGTCGGTCAATGGGCGGTTGTTGATTGTCACGCTGCCGCTGTCGGGCCTTGTGATTGCGTTGAGAATCCTGATAAGGGTGGTTTTACCTGCGCCGTTTGGGCCGAGCAGTCCATAGATGCACCCTTGCGGTACGCTTAGGCTCACGTGGTCAAGAGCCAAATGGCCGGAATACTGTTTTACCAGGTCGGTAGCTTCGATGTAACTCATTAGTGTGATGTGGAATAGTGCTGTTCTTATAGCTGTTATTTCTCACAAAGTTATGGAAAAAATCCCATATTTGCCGAAAAGGGACCAAATGCAGCCGAAAAGTTGCGGTTGGAAATGATGCAACTGAGCCTTTGCCGGCCCATTGTTTCGAGGCAAATACGGAGGCCACAGAGCCTCGTGGGCACACAATATTAGGCTTAACACCATTTTTATTATTAACTTTGCACCATGATAAGAAACGATTAAGGGGATTCAGACTAGCCCTGCACAGACAAACTGAGGTCTGATTGAATGAGGGGCATGGAAAATGTGCAAAAAACAATAAACATATAATATTTCCAGAATTTTATTTTAAACATGGCTTTTTTAACCACCAAAAATCTCAAAGGCGACCTCTTTGGCGGCATTACTGCCGGCATTGTCGCCCTGCCTTTGGCTCTTGCCTTTGGCATTCAGGCATTTGGGGGAATCAACGACCCCCAGGCCGCATCGATGGGTGCGCTCGCTGGTCTTGTCGGAGCAACGTTGCTCGGCTTTTTCGCATCGCTTTTCGGAGGCACGCACTCACAGATTTCAGGCCCTACCGGGCCCATGACGGTAATCTCGGCGTCGCTGATTTCAGGGGCATGGGCCACAAGCCAAGGCAACTTCTCGGTAGTTCTCCTTACCATGTCGATGGCGGGGCTCTTCTGCGGCTTGTTCCAAATACTGTTTGGCGTGCTGCGCATAGGCAAATATGTGCGTTACATCCCTTATCCGGTGCTTTCGGGCTTCATGTCGGGCATTGGCGTGATCATAATCCTTCAGCAGGTGTATCCCCTCATCGGTCTCAAGAGCCCGGTTCTCACCATCGACATGATCTCTGAGTTTGCCGGTCGCGTCCAGGAGGGCATTTCGCTCAAGGCCCTTGTGCTTGGCGCCGGCACCATCCTTATAATCCAGCTTTTCCCAAAGGTAACAGCCAAAATCCCGTCGACTCTTGTCGCGCTTGTGGTGATGACGGTAGTGTCGCTCTTTATGTGCCTTGACGGCACACTCACCATAGGTGAGATTCCGGCTGGGTTGCCGATGCCTTTCTTTGCCAAGGCGGGTATCTCTCTTGCCGGTATCGACTGGTGGCAGCTCATGGTGTCGGCTATCGTTCCCGGTCTTACCCTTGCCGGATTAGGCAGCATCGACACCCTGCTCACTTCGGTGGTAGCCGATAACATCACCAAGACTCGGCACAACTCCAATCAGGAACTCATAGGGCAAGGCATAGGCAATGCCGTGTCGGGCCTGTTTTGCGGCATCCCCGGAGCCGGCGCCACAATGCGCACGGTGGTCAACGTGAAAAGTGGCGGCCGCACACAAATCTCGGGTATGGTGCATGCGCTGTTTCTGCTCGCCATTTTACTTGGGCTCGGCTCTCTTGTGAAATATGTGCCGCTTGCTGTGCTCGCAGGCATCCTTATCACCGTGGGCTGGGGTATAATCGACTTCAAGGGCTTCCGCGACTTGGGCAAGATGCCGCGTGAGGATGCCTTTGTGCTCATCGTGGTGTTCCTCACCACCGTGTTTGTCGACCTTCTCACTGCGGTGGGCATAGGCATGGTAATAGCCTGTGTGCTTTTTATGAAGCGCATGGGCGACCTCGCCGAAGGTAGTTATGTGACTATGGTTGCCTCCGATGTTGAGAGCCCTTGGGCCGACGAGGACGGTATTCCCGACGGCATCAAGCGTAAAATATGCATCAAGCGTTTCCATAGTCCCATCTTCTTTGGCTCGGTCACCGGCTTCAACAAAGTGATGCAGGAAGTTCCTGTCGATGCCAAAGTGGTGATTTTGCGCATGAAGCATGTGAAGTATATGGACCAGAGCGGCATCTATGCGATGGAGACAGCCATAAAAGAATTGCAGGATAGCGGAAAATTGGTGCTTATGACCATCATTCGCCCCCAACCAATGTATTTGCTCAGAAAAATGGATGTGATTCCCACACTTGTGCCCGAGGACAACACCTTTGCCACATTTGAGGAGTGCACCGAGTATCTCAAGAATCTCAACATATAGGCTGATAGCCTTTTATAGGTGCGGCCCATATGCGAAGCAATGGTGTGTAGGGTGAATGCTGCTGCGGCTTCTGTGTCTCATTAGTTCTTAAAACCTGTTAAAATGTACGGTTTTTTGCCTTTGGGTTTTGGCTGTTTGAGAAAAAGTCGTACCTTTGCAATCGCAAAACCGAAATGGTGCCTTAGCTCAGGTGGTAGAGCAAAGGACTGAAAATCCTTGTGTCCCCGGTTCGACTCCTGGAGGCACCACTTTCAAAAAGCGCCCTGGATTGGTGATTCAATCCAGGGCGCTATGCGTATTTGGGTGGTTAAAATTCCGGCATCCATCAATTAGCATAATATTAGGCATTTTTGCATTATTTCGCATTTGGGCCAATAAATCTCCTTAATTTGGATTTTTTAAAGCATTATGCGAAATTTGGAACAGTTTTCGTTGGAAAAATCAACGACACGTGGAGAAAACAATTGCTATTTTTGCACCGATTTTAGGATTTGCCATATTCCGGTGAATCAGATTTGGACAAATCCTCTAGATGACGATGATTGCCGCATTGCGGATTCTCCATTCAATGGGGCAGATAAAAATGAATGTGAAACTTAGACTAAATGATATTCAGGTAGAGGGAAATCCCGCTTGTGACCTGGGTGACGGTTGCGGGGCATCCGTCAGTGGAGGGCATGAGAGAAATTAAATCATATTAGAC
>CAVIEK010000063.1:2862-13219 GCA_963641805.1 Bacteroides fragilis | reverse complement strand
ATATAATATATACAAACTATGTTAAAGAATTATTGTTCAACCACCACATGGAGAAAATGAATTAATTTTGTCAGCAATCAGCTATCACACAAATACAATCACGGTCGTCATCAGATGAATAGTACACATTCAATATTGTGCGCTCCGCTCCAGGGCTACACCGACAGTGTGTGGCGTAATGCCCACTGCCGTATTTTCGGAGGCATCGACAAATACTACACTCCGTTTGCCCGAATCGAGCACGGCGAAATACCAAAACGTGACTTACGCGACATCTCGCCAGAGAGCAACACGGCTCCCATCGTTCCCCAAATCATAGCATGCCAGCACGAAAATGCAGTAAGACTGGCATTGGCCGTCAAGGAGATGGGCTATGACACAATCGACATCAACCTTGGGTGCCCGTTTCCCCCGATAGCCCTGCACCATAAAGGATCGGGGTTGCTGCAACACCCACACGAGGTGAAGGAGATGATGCACAGTCTTAGCCAGATTGACGGGGTTAGGTTCAGCGTGAAAATGCGGCTTGGGTGGGACGATGCCAGACAATGGAGAGATATCTTGCCAATTCTCAACGATTACAATGTGGCTCAAGTCACCATACATCCACGTATTGGCCGACAGCAATATAAAGGAGACCTGATGATCGACGAGATGCAAGAGTTTTTGGACATGTGCACCATGCCTGTGATTTTCAATGGTGGCATATGCGACAAAGCCGACACCGACTGCATATATGAGAGATGGCCATCACTTAGTGGAGTGATGGTTGGACGCGGGCTAGTTGCCAATCCAGCCTCAATGAGCGAAAAAGCACTCTCGGCAGATGATGTGGAGGAATTTCACACCGAGCTTCTCGACGGATATGCCGACAAACTCTGTGGCGGAGAGCCTCAACTGCTGCGCAAGATGCAAAGCTTGTGGGACTTGATGCTGCCCGAAGCCGATCACAAGGCACGCAAGATGATTCGCAAAGCAACCACAATGGCAAAATATGAGCAAGCCGTGAGGATGCTTATCAATTCTCTTAAAACTTGAGATAGAAATCGCGGCATAAATCACGGTACTCGTCGGTGTAGCACAGTGGGCTTCTTTCAATGGAGAGCGACTGCTGCTGCAATGGCTGCGACACTGCCATGAATTCCCAAAGCAACCGTTTCACTTCACCTTCCTCGGTGGAGGCAACTCGCATTATTCTCACCAAGTGCAATCCGGCAAAAGCGGCACAACGGTTGATTTCGGCCTCACAATCGGCAGGTGTTACGATGGCGAGTCGACCGCATGTGTCAAGCAACGATGCTGCGCCAGAAAGCAAATTGTCGAATGTGAGCTCGGCTGTATGCCGTGCCTTTATGCGGTCTTCCCCATCGGGGAGCTCGCCATTTGAGAAATATGGAGGGTTGGAGACAATTAAATCATATTTCTTGCCTCCGTTTTGCACCAATTCCTTGAAATCGGCAAGTCGTGCATGGAGTCGGCTAGGCCAAGGTGACGACATGAAGTTAAGAGTTGCCTCCTCAACCGCATTTGAAGAAATGTCAATCGCATCGATTTGAGCTTCGTGGGCTCGCTGAGCAACCATCAAGGCTATCACCCCACATCCAGTGCCCACGTCAAGAACCCTACATGCACCGTCGACACGGCACCATGCACCCAGCAGCACAGCATCAGTGCCTACTTTCATTGCCGATCGGCTGTGGCTCACTTGAAATTGCTTAAACTTGAACAGACGCTCTCTTGTCATAAAAAACGCTTTTGAGACGAACAAGGCGTGGACTGTAGTAACGGCCACGCCTTGCACATTGATAATCAATATCGTTAGTATCCTACATTAACGCGGTTCTTTAATATTCATCCCACGACTTGATTTCAACATCATCGGGCTTGAGGTTGCAGAATGCGTCGATAAAAGCCGACGCCAGACGTGCATTGGTAATGAGCGGCACGTTCAGGTCAACTGCTGCACGGCGTATCTTGTAACCATTTGTCAGCTCAGCCGACGTGAGATTTTTGGGAATATTGATCACAAGGTCGATTTGCTTGCGGTGCAGCAAGTCGAGTGCCTGCGGCTCTTTGTCGGGCTCACTTGGCCAATGTACGAGGATTACAGGGATACCGTTATCGTTAAGATACTTATGGGTACCGCCTGTGGCGTAAAGCTTGTAGCCCCTTCTATGCAGCAACATCGCTGAATCAAGAAGGTCGGCTTTCTGCTTGGCTGTGCCGGTGCTGAGCAAAATTCCCTTTTGTGGCACCTTTTGGCCTACCGACAACATCGACTTGAGCAAAGCCTCGCTTGTGTTCTCGCCAAGACACCCCACCTCACCTGTTGAGGACATGTCGACGCCAAGTACCGGATCGGCACCTTGAAGGCGAGAAAAAGAGAATTGTGAGGCCTTGATACCCACATAGTCGAGATCAAACACGTTTTTCGAAGGTTTCTCAACCGGAATGCCAAGCATCACCTTGGTGGCCAGATCGATGAAATTCACTTTAAGCACCTTTGACACAAAGGGGAAACTGCGTGAGGCACGCAAGTTACATTCAATAACCTTGATGTCATTGTTCTTAGCTAAATATTGGATGTTGAATGGTCCGCTTATATTGAGAGCCTTGGCAATCTGGCCACTTATCTTCTTGATGCGCCGAATGGTCTCGACATAAAGCTTTTGCGGCGGGAACTGGATAGTAGCATCGCCTGAATGCACACCAGCGAACTCAATGTGCTCACTGATGGCATACAATTTAATCTCTCCATTTTGTGCCACACTGTCCCACTCGATTTCCTTTGCGTTTTGAATAAACGAGCTCACGACCACAGGATGCTCATGCGACACATTGGCCGCAAGGCGAAGGAAGCGCTCAAGCTCGTCGTCGTTGGAGCACACGTTCATTGCAGCACCCGAAAGCACATATGATGGACGCACCAGCACAGGATAACCAACCTCGGCAACAAACTCATGGATGTCGTCAAGCGAAGTCAGCTCGCGCCAAGCAGGCTGGTCGATGCCCAAAGAGTCGAGCATTGCCGAGAACTTGTGGCGGTCTTCAGCATTGTCGATATACTTGGCTTGAGTTCCAAGAATGTTGACATGCTGCGCATCGAGGTGCATGGCAAGATTGTTTGGAATTTGGCCTCCGGTAGAAAGAATCACCCCATGAGGTGTCTCAAGGTCGATGATATCCATCACACGCTCAAACGTCAGCTCGTCGAAATAGAGACGGTCGCACATGTCATAGTCGGTTGATACCGTTTCGGGGTTGTAGTTTATCATGACCGAGCGCCATCCCTCACGCTTGACGGTGAGAAGGGCGTTCACGCTACACCAGTCAAATTCCACCGAGCTTCCGATGCGGTAGGCACCAGAGCCTACGACAATCACCGAGCGCTTGTCGTGCTCATAAGCGATATCATGCTCATTGCCGTTATAGGTGAGATACAAATAGTTGGTCTTTGCCGGATATTCAGCCGCGAGGGTATCGATTTGCTTCACCACAGGAGTTATACCATACTTCTTGCGCAAGGCACGCACGGCAAGATTACCTTCACGGCCGTTGCCCACACGTTTTTGAAGCACGGCTCTTGCAATCTGGAAGTCGCTGAAGCCTTGTTGCTTTGCAAGTCTCAGAAGGTCGGCGGGAATATCGTTTATTTCGTGATAAGTCTCAAGTTCCTTAGTGGTGTCGATAAGGTTCTGCAGCTTGAAGAGGAACCACTTGTCTATTTTTGTAAGCTCATGCACTTGGTCGACCGTATATCCGTGACGGAGAGCCGACTCGATGACAAAGATGCGGCGGTCGGTGGGTTCCTTGAGCGCATGCTCTATGTCGTCGACTACGACTGGCTTGTTTTCAATAAACCCGTGCATGCCTTGTCCAATCATGCGCAATCCCTTTTGAATCACCTCCTCGAAGGTGCGGCCTATTGCCATAACCTCGCCCACCGATTTCATCGATGAGCCGATCTCGCGCTTCACTCCATGGAATTTGCCAAGATCCCAACGTGGGATTTTGCACACGATATAGTCGAGCGCGGGCTCAAAGAATGCGCTAGTGACTTTAGTCACCGAGTTTTTCAAGTCGAACAGGCCGTAGCCAAGTCCGAGCTTTGCGGCCACAAAAGCAAGTGGATATCCGGTAGCCTTAGAGGCAAGAGCCGAGCTTCGGCTAAGGCGGGCGTTGACCTCTATCACGCGATAGTCCATAGATTTGGGGTCGTAGGCATACTGCACATTGCACTCACCCACTATGCCCACATGGCGTATTATCTTAATAGAGAGCTCACGTAGCTTATGGTAGTCGGCATTGTTGAGAGTCTGTGACGGTGCCACCACAATGCTTTCGCCAGTGTGGATGCCCAGCGGATCGAAATTTTCCATATTGCACACCGTGATGCAATTGTCGAAGCGGTCACGCACCACCTCATACTCAATTTCTTTCCAGCCCTTGAGCGATTTCTCAACCAGCACTTGCGGAGAGAAAGACAAAGCCTTTTCGACTAGGGTGCGCAACTCGTCCTCGTTGTCGCAAAAGCCGCTGCCCAGCCCGCCAAGCGCATAAGCCGCGCGCACGATTACAGGGTAGCCCACATCGTTCGCCGCACGCAAGGCATCCTCAATGCTCTCCACGGCCTCGCTCTTTATGGTCTTTACGTTTATCTCGTCGAGTTTGTCGATAAACAACTCACGGTCTTCGGTGTTCATGATAGCCTCAACCGGAGTGCCAAGAACCTCTACGCCATACTTCTCGAGAATTCCGTCTTTGTGGAGGGCGACACCGCAGTTTAGCGCGGTCTGTCCGCCAAACGACAGAAGGATTCCATCAGGGCGTTCTTTGGCAATCACCTTTTCAACGAAATATGGTGTAACCGGGAGGAAATAAATCTTGTCGGCAAATTCATCAGAGGTCTGCACTGTGGCAATATTCGGATTGATGAGCACCGTCTGTATATGCTCTTCCTTCAGTGCCTTTAGGGCTTGCGAGCCCGAATAGTCAAATTCACCGGCCTCGCCAATCTTCAGCGCTCCCGAACCCAGAATTAAAACTTTCTTGATATTCTTCTTATCCATAATTGAAAAAAGGCTTTCTTATTTGAGTAAATCCATGAATTTGTCGAACACGAATTCGGTGTCGGTGGGACCGCCGCATGCCTCGGGGTGAAACTGAGTTGAGAAGAACGGTTTCGACTTGTGGCGAATGCCTTCATTGGTGCCGTCGTTCATATTGACGAACAGGGGTTCCCAGTCATCGGGCAGCGTAGACGCATCTACTGCAAAGCCATGGTTCTGCGATGTGACAAAGCACTTGTTGGTGCCCACCTCACGCACTGGTTGGTTTTGGCTCCGGTGGCCGTATTTGAGCTTATAGGTCCTAGCTCCAGCCGCTTTCGACAGCAGCTGATTACCCATGCATATACCACATATGGGCTTGCCTATAGCCAGTGCCTTGCGTATGTTTTCTACGGTGTCGACTGCAAAATCGGGGTTGCCCGGGCCATTGGCTATAAATAGACCATCATAGTCGACAGTAGTGAAATCGTAGTTCCAAGGGACCCTTATCACGTGGGCGCCCCTCTTCACCAGACATCGTATAATATTGTTTTTCACGCCGCAATCGACAAGAACAACTTTTTTCCCATCGGCCGGGCCATACTCGCGCACATCGGTGCAGCTAGCCTTGCCCACAAGGTTTTCTTGATTTGGGTCGTAGAATCCAATATCGCCACAACCATCCACCACAATCTTACCCAAAAGCGAGCCGTTCTCGCGCAGATGTTTGGTGAGTGCCCTCGTGTCGATTCCGCCCAAACCCACCACCTGCTCCTCTTTGAGCCAATCGCTCAAGCTGCTGGCGGCATCCCAGTGACTGTAGTCCCATGAATAATCCTGACAAATGATTGCCTCGGGGTGTATTTTCTCACTCTCGAGGTGATCGCTCATGCCACTGTCGCCCACTTCGCGGGTAGGGACACCATAATTACCGATAAGGGGATAGGTTGAAACTAAGATTTGACCGAGATAAGAAGGGTCTGTGAGGCTTTCGGGGTAAGCTGTCATAGCCGTGTTGAACACCACCTCGCCAGCACATGCTTTCTCAAAACCGAAAGAGTAACCTTCAAATTTGCTGCCATCCTCAAGTACAAGAACAGCCTTTTTTGTCTTTCTCATCTAGATAATGCTGTTTTTATTGTTTTTGATGGTTTTAACGCTATTATCGAGAAAACCATGCAAAATTAAATAAAAAACTTCATAATCACAACGAAATGTCGCCAGCCTTGGGAAATATAATTATCAGCAGTGCCATAACTCGCTATTTGACAAAAGAAAGGGTGCTTGCACCATCGGGAAAAATCAATTACTTTTGTAATAACAAACGGGGATGAGGCCTCTGCCGTTCAGAGGGATCTTCCATTACAGACACATTAAAAAACAACAACTGAATTTTTATTGACACTATGACCGGACTTGGACAATTCAATTTCCAACAGACATTAAGCGCATTCCTTGTGCTATTGGGTATCATCGACATCATCGGCGCCGTGCCAATCATTATCCAGCTTAAGTCAAGAGGCAAGGAAGTGAGCGCAATCAAAGCCACACTTATCTCATGCGGATTGATGGTGGGATTCTTTTACGGCGGCAATTTGATCCTGAACATTTTCGGCTGCGACATCGAATCGTTTGCCGCCGCCGGTGCAATCCTGATTTTCTTCATGGCTCTTGAGATGATTCTTGATGTGGAGATATTCAAAAACAACGGCCCCATCAAGGAGGCCACACTGGTGCCACTCGTGTTTCCGCTACTTGCCGGAGCAGGATCGTTCACCACACTGATCTCACTCAAGGCAATGTACTCCGACATCAACATTTTGATTGCTCTACTACTCAACATGGTGTGGGTTTACATTGTCATAAGCATGACCGACAAGGTGCAGAAGGTGCTCGGTGCAAGCGGCATCTACTTCATACGCAAGTTCTTTGGCATCATTCTTCTTGCCATCGCAGTGAAGCTGTTCACCGCGAACTTCGCCCGGCTTTGGTAGCCCAGGGCCGGCCCGTTGCCAAGACAGGACGGGCAAACCGAGAGAGAATGCATACTTTCACACAACCCGCAAAAAAGGAAACAATAAAATCCACACGTAAATCATATGGCTGAGACACCACTATTGAAACGGCTTGAGGGACTTGATGCCCGATTTCAGGAGATAGGGACACTAATCACCGACCCTGAAGTCATAGCCGACCGTAGCCGATACGTAAAACTCACAAAAGAATACAAAAGCCTCGAGACACTGCTGAAAGCCACAGGTGAATACCGCAAGCTCGTGCAAGACATTGAAGACGCCAAGACTCTGCTCGAAGAAGAGAGCGACGACGACCTGCGCGCCATGGCTAAAGAAGAGATCGACAACAACTCTACGCGCCTGCCACAGCTCGAAGAAGAGATCAAGCTGCTGCTCATTCCAGAAGATCCCGAAGACTCGAAGAACGCGATTCTGGAAATCAGAGGTGGAACCGGAGGTGATGAGGCAGCCCTTTTTGCCGGTGACCTTGCACGCATGTATGTGCGCTACTGCGAGTCGAAGGGGTGGAAAGTGGAGGTATCGAGCTGCAGCGAGGGCGCTGCAGGTGGCTACAAGGAAATAATAATGAGTGTCACGGGCGACGGCGTGTACGGAACGCTCAAATACGAGTCAGGCGTGCACCGTGTGCAGCGTGTGCCGGTGACCGAGACACAAGGACGCGTGCACACATCGGCCGCATCGGTTGCGGTGTTGCCCGAGGCAGAGCCGTTCGAGGTGGAAATCAACGAGGGCGAGATCAAGTGGGATACCTTCCGCAGCGGCGGTGCCGGAGGCCAGAATGTAAACAAAGTGAATTCCGGCGTGCGGCTACGCTACATGTGGACAAATCCCAACACAGGCAAGCAGGAGGAGATTCTGATAGAATGCACCGAGACTCGCGACCAACCCAAGAACAAGGAGCGTGCCTTGGCCCGACTGCGCACATTCATCTACGACCACGAGCACCAAAAGTATGTCGACGATATAGCCTCACGACGCAAGACACTTGTCTCGACCGGTGACCGCTCAGCAAAGATACGCACCTACAACTTCCCGCAAGGGCGCATTACCGACCACCGCATAGGCTACACCATTTATAATCTACCGGCATTCATGGACGGCGACATACAGGACTGCATCGACCACCTGATTGTGGCCGAAAACGCAGAGAAGCTCAAGGAAAGTGAGTTGTAACCGCCTGTGGCTCTAAGAAAAGGAATCCTTACGGAAAACAATAAATCAAAACACTTGTTCATGAACAGACAACAACTCTTTGAGCAAATCAAGAAAAAGCGCACATTTCTGTGCGTAGGGCTGGACCCCGACATGGGTAAGATGCCGCAAAGCCTTGGCGGTGACCTATTAGCATTCAACAAGGCCATTGTCGATGCTACGGCGCAGCATGCGATTGCATTCAAGCCAAACCTTGCTTTCTATGAAGTGCAAGGCACCAAGGGCTACCAGGCATTTGAGGACACCGTGGCATATATCCGCAACAATTATCCCGACGTGATGATCATTGCCGATGCCAAAAGAGGAGATATAGGCAACACATCGAAGATGTATGCCAGGAGCTTCTTTGAGACACTTGGCGTGGATGCACTGACCGTAGCTCCTTACATGGGCGAGGACAGCGTGACACCATTTCTGGGCTACCCCGACAAGTGGGTGATTTTGCTCGCGTTGACTTCAAACAAGGGGTCACTTGACTTCCAGCACATTGCCGACAACAATGGCCAAGAACTGTTTGAAACAGTAATCAAGAAGTCGCAGCAATGGGGAAATGCCGACAACATGATGTATGTGACCGGAGCGACACAGGCGCCACTGTTCACCCGCATCCGCCAGCTTGCCCCCGACAATTTTCTGCTCGTGCCCGGAGTCGGAGCTCAGGGAGGCAGCCTGGAGGAGGTGGCAAAGTATGGCATGAACAGCATGTGTGGCCTTATAGTGAACTCATCGCGCGGCATCATACACGCCTCTAATGGCGATGACTTTGCCGAAGCAGCCGCCCGAAAAGCCGCCGAGATGCACAGACAGATGGACGAATTGCTGAATGATTATGGAATTTTTTCGTGATTTAACCGGCGTTTAGGCAATCGGATGAAATTTATTTTATAATTTTGCATTCGAAAAGCAACACAAGATTATTATCATCTAATAAACAATTTAAATAATATGGCAAACATTAATGATTACAATTTCGCTGGTAAAAAGGCAATTGTACGCGTTGACTTCAACGTTCCATTGAATGAGGAAGGTAAAATCACCGACGACACCCGCATCCGTGGTGCACTCCCCACACTGAAGAAGATTCTTGCCGACGGCGGCAGCCTCGTGATCATGTCACACATGGGTAAGCCCAAAGGCAAAGTGAATCCCAAGCTCTCACTTGGTCAGATTGTAGATGCCGTATCTGCCGCCCTTGGCGTGGCCGTAAAGTTCGCTCCCGACTGTGGAAAGGCAGCCGACACCGCTGCAGCCCTCAAGCCCGGAGAGGCTCTGTTGCTTGAGAACCTTCGCTTCTATCCTGAAGAGGAAGGCAAGCCCGTGGGCATCGACAAAGCAGATCCCGCATATGACGCAGCAAAGAAGGAAATGAAGGAGCGCCAGAAAGAGTTTGCCAAGACCTTAGCAAGCTACGCCGACTGCTATGTGAACGACGCATTCGGTACAGCTCACCGCCGCCATGCCTCTACCGCCGTCATCGCCGACTACTTCGACCAGGACAACAAAATGCTCGGCTTCCTTATGGAGAAAGAGGTGACCGCTATCGACAATGTGATGAAGAACGCACAGCACCCCTTCACCGCCATCATCGGCGGCAGCAAAGTATCGTCGAAGCTCGGTGTGATCAAGAATCTTCTCGATAAGGTGGACAACCTGATTATCGGCGGTGGCATGGGCTACACATTCGTTAAGGCACAAGGCGGCAAGATTGGTTGCTCTCTGCATGAGGACGACTTGATTCCCGAGGCACTCAACGTGATTCAAGCAGCCAAAGAGAAAGGCGTGAACCTGAGCCTTTCGGTCGCAACCGTTGCTGCCGACGCTTTCTCAAACGACGCAAACCGCAAAGTGGTTGACATCTATGACATTCCCGAAGGTTGGGAAGGCATGGACGCCTCACCCAAGTCGCTTGAGATTTGGAAGGAAATCATCCTGAAGTCAAAGACTATTCTGTGGAACGGCCCTGTGGGCGTATTCGAGTTCCCGAACTTTGCAACAGGCACTGGCGAGATTGCCAAGTATGTAGCTGAAGCAACTGAGAACGGCGCCTACTCGCTCGTGGGT
>CAVIEK010000063.1:0-2852 GCA_963641805.1 Bacteroides fragilis | reverse complement strand
GGTGGTGGCGACTCTGTGGCTGCCGTCAACAAATTTGGCCTGGCCGACAAGGTGTCATATGTATCGACTGGTGGCGGCGCAATGCTCGAGGCCATCGAGGGTAAGACCCTGCCCGGTGTAGCAGCAATCAAAGGCGAGTAAAAAGACTAACGCACTTGCGTAGCCAATATAAGAGGCTGGAAACCTTGAGTTTCCAGCCTCATTTATTTTATGCCAACTAGCACATTTCAATAGGCATCCCACATCAAATCGCGGATGACAGAGTCGGCCATCATCACGCCTTGCCCGGTAAGGGCATATGTGCCATCTTGAGTGCGATTCATCAATCCGCCGTCAATGTGCCGCCGGGCTATCGCCTCGAACCTCGATGCCACCCTACCGCCAAACCGCTCGTTAATTGCCTTAATGGAAAGCCCGTCGCTCACCCGAAGGCGCAACATCACGGTTTCGTCATACGCCTCCCACCACTCGAGGATCTCTGGCGTGGCGGCAATGCGATGCCGCGCAATGAGTTGCCTGTATGACTTTATGGAGCAAGGATTGCTGTAACGCCTTTTCCCGTCAAACCCATGAGCTGCAGCACCGAGCCCGAGGTAAGGAGTAAAATCCCAATATGATGAATTGTGACGCGATCTGAAACCGGCTCTTGCAAAGTTGGAAATCTCATAGTGCTCGTAACCTGCATCCTGCAACCGGGCTACCAGCATCGCATACATGTCGACACACGTGCGGTCGTCAAGTTCTTTCACCTTACCGTTTTGCCTCATCACCCACAACCGGGTTCCCGGCTCATAGCTCAGGCAATAAGCCGATATATGAGCCACATCCATAGCAAGAGCGCAATCGACGCTACGACTCCACGACTCGAGCGTCTGACCGGGAACTCCGTAAATGAGGTCAATGCTCACATTATCGATTCCGGCAGCCTTGATTGCCTTTATGGCCTCTATGGCTTGATTCGCATTGTGCCGCCGTCCCATAAACGCAAGTTCCGCATCGTTGAAACTTTGAATGCCCATGCTGACCCTATTGACCCCAAAATTGCGATAAGACCTTATGAGCGACTCATCGACATCATCTGGATTAACCTCAACAGTGAATTCAACCAAGCCGCTCATATCAAATGCATGCCCTATCCCACTAATGAGATTCTTGAACTGGCGTGCAGTGAGCAACGATGGTGTGCCACCGCCCACATATAGGGTTTTTATCTCAGCCGTAGCATCAAAGAAGACCCGTTGCATGTGGGCCTCATCGACAACAGCATTCAAATACTCATCGACATCGGCTGTCGACGGCGTGCTGTAAAAGTCGCAATACACACATTTGCGCTTGCAATAAGGGATGTGAATGTAAATTCCTGCCATAATGCAAAGTTGATTGGGCTAATTATGAATGGGAAAGGCCAACGCGGGTCTCACTCAACGGCTTACAAGGCCGGTCGTGGAGCACGGTCAGGCGTGCAGGTTGTTTTCTATCTTCGCAATGTCGTCCTGCAACTGTTTCTCTACCGAGATGCGTTGCTCGATCTGCTTGCATGCGTGAAGCACAGTGGCATGGTTGCGCTGGAGGCGCATACCGATGTTGGTTGACGACAACTGTGTGTCTTTCTTGGCGAAATACATCACGAGCTGACGCGCATCAGAAATCTCACGCTTGCGCGATTTGCCATAGAGAAGCTCGGTGTCGATGTTGTAATGATTGGCTACCGTTTCAGCAATTTTCTCAAATGTGACTTGACGTTTGCTCATGCGCACACAATTGGCAATCACTGTTCGCGCAAGATCGATGGTGATGTCTTGATTGAGCATGGTTGCATGAGCCAATAGCGAGACTACGATACCCTCCAATTCACGCACGCTGTCGGTCACATTTTGGGCTATGTAGTCGAGCACCTCGTTGCTTATCGAGAGGCCATCCTGCGATGCCCGCATCATGAGCACATCGCGGCGCAACGTGTAGTCAGGTTTGCTCAATTCCACCGATATACCCCACTTGAAGCGCGATAAAAGCCGCGGTTCCATGCCGTCAAGTTCCGACGGCGGGCAATCACTTGAGAGGATAAGCTGCTTCTTGTTTTGGTGCAGGTGATTGAAAATGTGGAAGAATGTGTTTTGCGTACCAGGCTTGCCTGCAAATTCCTGCACGTCGTCGAGGATAAGCACATCAATGCTCTGATAAAAGGCTATAAAGTCGTTGATGTGCTTTGTGGCCACAGCAGTAGTATACTGGCTCTCAAACACACGTGCAGTTAGATAAAGCACTCGGGTGCGTGGATACTTCTCCTTTATTTTCAGACCTATGGCTTGAATCAAGTGGGTCTTGCCCACACCGGTAGGACCAAAAAGGAACAACGGGTTAAACGTCTTGATGCTAGGATCGGTGGCAATTGTCATAGCCACTGTCACAGCCAACTTGTTGCTCTCACTGCCACAATAGTTCTCGAAACAATTATTGACATTGAGTTGCGGATCGATATCGTCGAACTTAACGTGGTCGAACGGGTTGGGCACCGTTGCTCTCCTCTCACTGATGACAACCTCAGACTCTGGCGCGCTTTGCACCATGCGCACATTGTAATTCAGCTTCACGTCGTCGCCAAACTCGTGACGCAAGGCCGTGCTCAACAGCCTGAGATAGGTCTGCTCAATATGCTCAATAAAGAACTGCGATGGGGCTTGAAGGAAAAGCGCGTTTTCACCTGCCTCATACTTTACAGGCACCAGCGGAGTGAACCAAGAATTGAATTGCTCGGCCGAAATATTGTCTTTTATGTAGTTGAGACAATTACTCCATTTGCTATTTACAGTGTCTGATACCATTAATTGAGTATTGAGTGATGTGTGTTATAA
>CAVIEK010000062.1:0-13232 GCA_963641805.1 Bacteroides fragilis | reverse complement strand
ATTGTTAAACTATTAATTAAACACAAACAATGAAGAAAAGTTTACTAATTGCAGCATCTCTATTGCTGTGCACTGGTAACTTGATGGCATTACCTAAAACGGCAAGCTCGCCTAGGCTGCTCATCAAAACCTCAAAAAGCCTTATGGCACCAGTGTGGTCACCCGACGGGAAAAAAATCGCAGTGACTGGTGACAACTACATCGGCATTTGGGTAGCAAACGTCGACGGTTCGGGCATGGCGCAAGTGTCGGACGAACTTGGTGCAGGCTACAAGATGAGTTGGCTCGACAACTCCAACATTATCTCTACCCCCTACACAGTGGTCAACAACCAGCGCATGACCAGCATTGAGCAAGTGAACGTAGAAACAGGCAAAGCCACACCAATGGCAGCAGCCAAACACGAATTCAAGCGCTCAAAAGCCAGCAAACGAGTAAACAGCGCTTACCAAGTGATGGTTGACGATCCCACAAACGCCTGCAGCCTATTGTCTGGTCTTAAAGAATATGCAGGACGCATGGTTATCAATCCGCAAGTCAGCCCCAATGGTCAACTCGTGGCCTTCCAGATTGTGGGCAAAGGCACATTTGTGTGCGACGCCTCAGGCAGCAATGTGGTTTCGGCCGGCAAGGGAGCATATCCGTCGTGGATGCCCAACAGCCAAGAAATCGTCTACACAGTTCTGCAAGACGACGGCCACAACTTCACCGGCAGTGAGATTCGCGCATTCAACATCGTTGACGGCACCAGCACCACACTTGCCGTCGACAGCAACAAGTTTATTCCCGTAACCATCTCTGTTTCACCCAACGGCGACATGATTGCCTTCGATAACGACAAGGATGGTTTGGTTTATGTAATGGACATTAAATAATCGATGCAGCTATGAAAAATTTATCTAAATACTTAATTGCCTCGGCAATCGCCAGCCTTACCCTAGGCGGAACAGTGGTTGCATCAGATACCCCAAATTGGGGAAGTTTCAAATTGTGGATCGATCCCGGACACTCTGGCCGTGAGAACCAAGGCCTCTACGGCTACACCGAAGCCGAAAAGACGCTACGCGTAGGTCTTGCCACACGCGACTACCTGTTCCAATATGCCGGAGCCGACACATCAACGATTCACATGACCCGCTATACTGATAACGATTATGTGACACTTGAAGAGCGCTCCGACATGGCCAATGCTTGGGGAGCCGACTTCTTCTACTCTATCCACTCAGACGCAGGCACAGGTCAAAACCAGACCCTTTTCCTCTTTGGCGGATGGAACAAAGACGGAGAACATATTGAAAAGACGCCAAATGGCGGCAAGCGTTTCGGCGGATTCCTAGACCCGAGCCTTACTGGCGTGATGTATAACACCACAAGCCGTGGCGTGTATTACGACCGAGTGTATTACAACGGCGATGTGACCACCCATGAGTATCAATATCCCTACTTATCGGTTAACCGCCGTACTAATATGGCCTCGCTGCTAAGCGAAGGCGGCTTCCATACCCACAAGGTGCAGCAGCCACTCAACATGAACGATAGCTATAAGCACCTGGAGGCCTTCGGCACATTCCGTGCCATCATGCAATATCGCGACATGCAATTGCCTGAGAAAGTAATGCTTGCCGGTGTTGTGTCTAACTCTGAGAACGAGCAGCCCATCGACAATGTGACAGTTACTGTCGACGGGAAGACGGTCGTTACCGATTCATATGCATCGCTGTTCAACAAATACACTAAAAACCCCGACCTGATTCATAACGGATTCTTCCTCTTCGAAGACCTCACCCCCGGAAAGGAATATGAAATCACCTACACTTGCGACGGCTACACCAGCGCCACTAAAAAAGTGACCCTCACAAGCAACCCGCAAGGAGCATCGTCGGAGAACGTGACTTGGGCTAACATAGAGCTGACATCCAATGCCCCGGCTAAGGTTGCGTCAAACAGTGTTGTCAATCCTGAAAGCGTGAACATCCTTAATGACATGGTGATCACATTCTCCCGCAAGATGAACAAGCAAACCGTGGAAAAGGCGTTCAGCATCAACAACAGCGGCAACGTGACCCTTTCTTGGGATAACGACTACACGCTGCGTGTGAATCTGACCAAACTGCTCGACGACATGGACTACACCATCACAATCGACGGCACGGTAGCCAAGAACTCCCAAACAGACCAATATCTTGACGGCGACGGCGACGGCAAGGAAGGCGGCAATTACACATTTGCATTCACAACTACCCCAGCCGACGTTGAGGCCCCCTACATCAAGAGTACAACTCCCGCCGAGAACAGTACTATGCGCTTCACCCAGCGTCCGGTTATCCGCGTAGAGTTCAACGAGGAACTTGCTTGGAACGAAGATGATGCAACAGATGCTATTGTGCTTGAAGACAAGGACGGCAACCGCTACGACGGCAAGCTGACCCACCAGGTTGTACGCGATGCATCTGTATTGCATCTCTACCTCAACAAAGACCTGCCCCTTGACCAATGCTTCAAGGTGACGGTGAAGGGCGGTTTCAAAGATCTGTCGGGCAATGTGTCAGAAGGCAAAGTATTCAAGTTCCTCTCAGAATACCGTTCTGTAAAGGATTCTCACCCCATCGACACAGACAACGATGATAACACCAACAAGTGGTATGGCCCTGCAGGCTCAGGCTCATCGAAAGGCTTCACATCAGCCGAAGACCAGAGTATGACCCTTTCAACATTCACAAGCAGCAGCGATATCGACCGCTCATTCCTCGTTCACTATCAGTTTGATCCGGAGACAAATCCTGACACTAACCCATATTGGGGCCTTCGCATCTATAAGAAGAGTGGCGTGAAATACTACACCGATGGCAAGAATGCAGTAATACAATATAATGTGTTTGCCGACGGCTCAAACAACTATGCCGGTATCGGCGTACGTGACCGCAGCGACAATGCTACAGTAAAACGCTATACGAAGAAGCATATGGACTTCCGCGGTTGGGACATCGTCGCATGGGACGTTAACAAAGACTCTTGCGATATTGTGTCGGGTGAGCAGAAACTCGTGGCCGGTCTGTGGCAATTTGATGCAGTGTGGTTGTGGAAAGGCTACCTCAGTGAATTTGAGGATGACGATCCCGAAAATCCACGCGCAGCATGGACAGGAGATTTCTACTTCGATGGTCTTAAGTATGTGCACTACAATGACGAGGAGCAAAAAGCATCACTCGACGACATCATCATTACAGGTGTAGACGAGATTGAGGCAAGCGCCATCACAGTAAAGGCAGAAGCCGGAGCCATCAAAGTAATTGCTCCTGAAGCAATCAACAGCGTAGCCGTATATGCAGTCAATGGCGCTCAGGTGGCTGCTTTGGCACCTGCTGCCACTCAAGCCACTATCGGCACAAGCACACTGTCGGCAGGCGTGTATGTGGTGAAAGTCGCTACAGCCAACAAGACTCTTGCCCAACGCGTTATCATTAAGTAAAAGCACTCACCATGCCACAATAGGCATGAGTTGAATACACCACAATAAAGGCGGCCGCTACCCCACTCTTACCGGGCAGCGGCCGCTGTTTTTTACATCTGAGCCACACTAAGAGAACCGTTTGGACAGTCAGTCATCGGCAACGGTACGCGCCTCATGCCTCATTATCTGGCGCATGTGTCTGCCAAGCACATTCCAGTATGGCATTTTCTTTAACGTGCTGCGCACTGGCTGCACATTGTAAAGCATCAGTATCACCACAAACGCGACACCGAGCAAACAAGTGAAGCCATAAAGCCGCTTGATGCTCACGAGCAACATCTGAGTGGTATCGTAATGCACGGCACGCACGGCATTGTCGGCCATACAGAAACGCATAGCATAGCCGTAAAGGCCCGACATCATCGACCCGACTGTGCCGTTACGCATAAGGCCCGTGATGGTCATCCCCATAAAAAAGTGCTGAAATGGCATGATATCTTGCAAATAAATGGTGAGCGAAGTGAAATAAATGGCATAGCCGAAAGCCCTGAGCACAATCGGGAATATAAAGCACTCTATGTTGAGTCCCGGCATAATCATGAAGTACATCATCACCTGGTAGGCAAGCATTGCGGCTCCACCTAGAATGAGAAGCGTGGTGTACTTTAAGCGCATCACCTTAATCCACAACAGCGTGAACAGGCATCCTAAGAGGTTACCACACCAGGCATACAGTTCAAAACATGACACCGTCTGCGTCCCCCAGTGAAGTACGCTACCCGTGAATGCATTTTGAAGCACCTTTGGAGTAGAACAAAGCCATTCGGCCACAAAAAACATTGCGAGCAACGGGAGCAACGTCTTATAGGTAAATGCCCCTGGAGCGATATACGGATGCCTTATGCGACGCATACGCATCACCGTCAGCAGAAGCGTCACCACAAAAGCGACTACAGCTTGGCGCCAAAGCGTGCTGTCGCCCCAATTAAAATACTCACCATAATTGAAGATGAACACGAACTCCATCATCAGCAGTGACCATAACATGCACCCGAGCCAGTCGAGACTGACAAGAGGCATGGGCTTCATAAACCGGAAGTTGCGTGTCAGGCAAAACACCAAGATTGCCACCAAGAGCATTATGCCACACATCAACAGATTCATGTCTTCCCAAGAGCCGCAATAATAAGTGACCGTTGGAGCCAACCACCCCTGCAGATACATATCACCCACCACAAGAATGTAGAGCAACGGGAAAAACACCGAGAAATCACGCTTTGGGGTCATCCACAGCTGAATGTTTGACATACACTCAAATGTGCCACACAATTTTAAGAAACCCGAGACAAACGCAAGTGCGCACAATGCAGGCACATAAGTGACCACAGTGGCAAGCCAGTTGCACAAAGCTAAGCCCAGTGCTGCAGTCAGCAACAACTGACGGTTGGTAAATCGGAACTTAAATCGGAACAGGAAAGGGAACGGCATGTTTACGCCAATCACATTGCACATGCCTATAAATATCACGTCTTCACGCATGAGCGAGCGCGACCCGACAATGTATCCGGCAGAGCCCATATAAAAGAAGCCTGTGAGTAGAAAGCATGCGGCAAACACCACATAAATCCACGGCCTTACCGCTTTGGGCACGAAGTCACGATACATGGGCATGACAAATGGTCCGCCCATAGGAATTGGAGGTGTCATTACCGCTTAATACTTTATTGTTGTTTCCACATTCAACCCTGCCTTAAGACGAGCAATTGCCTCCTTGCTGTTGCCCGAAGTGAGAACAATGCGCACCGGTACGCGCTGTTCTACTTTCACAAAGTTACCCGTGGCATTGTCGACTTGAACCGACGAGAAACTGGCTCCCGTTCCGGGGGAGATCGACTGCACTACGCCATGATACTTCGTGTCGCCAACTGCATCGACAGTGAAAGTGACCTCATCACCCACTTTAATGTGCCGCATCTGCGTTTCACGATAGTTGGCAACCACCCAAAGCCGTGAGTCGCTGACAACCGAGGCGAGCAACTGTCCGGGCTGTACAAGCTGCCCCACTTGCAAATCGTTACGCCCCATCACACCGTCGCAAGGCGCTGTTATCACCGTATACGACAGATTCAGTCTGGCCAGATTGACCGAAGCTTCAGCAACGCTCACGTTCTGCACATTCTGATTGAGTTGCTGAGCCTGCTCATTGCTCACTAGCGACACCGCTTTGCGCTGTTGTGATGCCTGTTCATAGCGGGCAACAGCCGACACATAGCGAGTGTGGACATCGTCATATTGCTGGCGCGTAACGGCATCTTTCGCAAGCAGAGCCTCGTATCGGTCAAGATCACGCTTAGCGTTGTCCATATTGGCCTTTGCTTCTGTTATACTGGCCGAAGCCACATCCACGCGACTCGCCGTTGTGCTCATGCCGGCTGTCACAATCTGCGACCCCGAGCGGGTACCGCGATACCCGGCCAATGCCTTGGCAAGTTGCAGACGGTATTCGGAGTCTTCTATAATCACCAAGGTGTCGCCCTTGCGCACATGCTGGTAGTCGGCAAAACGTACCTCTTTGATAAATCCCTGAACCCGCGTGTTGACTGGCGCTATGTGGCGATGCACTTGTGCATCATCGGTCCACTCGACATTTCCCCAATGCATAAAACGGCTGCACACATAAGTCAGGCAGCAAACAAGCAGCAGAATCACCACTGCATTATAAACCCTCTTGATTTGTTTCTTATTCATAGTGTTGTGACTTGATTTCATATTTAAAAATTATAACTCACCAGCTATATACTTCATGCTATAATAAGCCTGTGCTATGCTTATGCGCGCGTCCACCTCAAGCATTTCGGCATTCAACATTGTGTTGGCCGCGTCAATCATATCGGTAACCAGCACAAGTTGGTTAGTGTATCGGTCGTTCATCACAGCATAATTCTGTCGGGCTAGTTGCACTTGCCGCATTTGGGTTGCAAGTTCCGAGCGTGCTTGGCTAAAAGCCACACAGGCCTGCTGCATCGCATCGCTCACCGCTGTGGCTGTCTGCAATGTGGCGTCTTGCGACTGGCGCAAAGACGCCTCTGCTAAGCGCACCTTGCGACGGCCTTTGTAAAGCGAACTCAGGCTATATTTCACACCAAGCCCCACATACCACACATTCAGGTTCTTGTTGATGGGTGGAATGTCGTAGGTGAATGGTCCGTCAAAATTATTTGCGGCCACCAGAGCTACTCTCGGCAACATTTCGCTACGAGCCAGGCGCAGTTGCTGATCTGCCATCTGCTCGTTAAGCCGTGAGAGTTTCAGTTGCAAAGCACTGTCTGTTGCGGTTTGCTGCCAACGAGCCGACGAAGTGTCGATATTGGCAATATCGGCCACGCTTGAATCGGGAATCAGAATAATGTCAGACCTCAAACCCAACGCATTACACAGTTGATGGCATGCCACACTACGGCGATTGATAAGTGTGGTGCGCTTAAGATTTAGCAACTCAAGTTGCACTTGGTAACGGGTAACATCATTGCTCAACGCCACTCCTTGACTATGCTTGACGCTGATTTGGTCTATGAGGCGCTGAGCCAGCGTAATATTGCTATCAACAACACACACTGCATTGTCAATGCGATACAACTCCAAATACAAGCAAATCACATTATACCGTTGCTGCTCTCGAGTGATATTCGCCCCTGTGGCCGCAATGTCACGGCTGATACCGGCAATCCTTATCCCAGTGTTGATGGCTCCGCCTGCATAAATAGGCTGAGACACCTGCACATGAAGGGCATTACCGAAGTGAGGAGAACTAAACCCCTTGGCATTCGAAAAATCGCGGTCGGTAATGAGCGCATTCCCAATGTAACTGAGTTGTAATGAAGCGTCGATATCGGGAAGTCGTGCATCTTTTGCCACATCCACACCACGCTCTGCCACCTCGACCTGCGCCTTTCCGGCAACAATGGCGGTATTATTGCGCTCAAGCATAGAGAACATTGAGTCGACACTGAGCCTCAGCTCAGTTTGGGCATGGGTCGTCACAATGGCAGATACCGCCAATAGCGTTGTAATGATTCTTAGAGTTTTATTCATTTTCTTACACATGTATTTTTTTACGAGTACAAAATTACAATCTATGTCACACGTGGCTATTTGAAATTACGCCACACTAATGGGATATTCAGGAATATTATCGCCTAAAATAAAATTTATTCACTACATTTGTGGCCGATATGCGAACATTCAATCATACCACAAACCAGACAAGCCACAGAGTTGCCCTTGTAGAAACCAACCTGGAGCACTGGAGTCACGAACTTTCCGTGCCAGGAATGGGCTCCATTATAAGATGTGTAAAGGGACAAGCATTGATCAACGTGAGCATGACCGACTGGCATATAGCCACAGATGATGCCATCATAATATTCCCTGACGATGTGGTTATGCTCAAGGAGAGTGACAGCACCTTTATGGCCGAGGCGCTATTCTTTGATTCCGAGATACTGCGCGAGGCCAGCCTGCAACTTGAGCACACCGTCTATTCATTATTGCGCAATGACCGTTGCCGCAGCGACTCTGATGTGATAAAAAACATACACAAGCGGCTGTTCAGCCTTCTGAAAGTGTATTTTGAGCAGAACGACTGCAACTGCTTAGAGCGTTTGGTCACACTCATGCTAAAAGCATTTTTCATCGGATTCTATGATTACATTTGCCGCAACCCAAATGCAGTAACGACGACAATGAATGCAACCAATTCCAAAGAACTGCTATTCAATCGATTTATGGAATTGGTAACACTTCACTACCGCGATATGCGCGAGGTCAAGCAATATGCCGACGCACTTTGCATTAGTCCGAAATACCTCAATACCGTTGCCCGCAAAAAGACCGGGCATACAGCCAAGAGCATTATCGACCATTATATCGTGCTTCAACTAAAACAAAGATTACGGGGCGGAACCGAGTCGTCGAAACAACTGGCATGGGAGTTCCACTTCAGCGACGACTCATTTTTCTGCCGTTATTTCAAGGCACACACTGGGATGAGTCCGCAACAATTCAGACGCAGCCCAATTTAGAATCATAAATTTTGCCGCAATGCACTGTCTCATGGTGCAAATGCTACTTAAAATCACAAATCACGGATTTGCGTCGAGGACAAGCACATTTGATGAAGCTCATTTAAAATTACAAAATGAAAATTTTCTGGTTGTTTATGTTGATTGTTTAATTATTTTGCCTATCTTTGCATAAACTTTTGAAAATATGACACGATTTTATTCATATTACTTTTTCTTTTACTTTTATTTTCACCGAATAAAGGCAGGATTGTGATGTGGAAAATCGAACGATTTTTTGAATAAATGGTTAAAACAATATTAAGTCCTGCCAAGTTTTCTTGACGGGACTTTTTATTTTTAATAAACGAAACGGTAATGGAACAAGAATTACAAGTGGCTATTCAAGGTGTGGCTGGTTGCTTTCATGATGCCGCTGCCAGAGAATATTTCAAAGGCTATAAAGTGAGCACCATTGAATGTGACACATTTCATGATGTTTTTGACACACTGCAGTCGTCACCATCCATTCTGGGCATTGTGGCAATAGAGAACACCATTGCGGGAAGCCTTCTGCAGAACCACGAGCTAATACGCCAAAGCGACGTGAAAATCATAGGGGAATACCGCATGCACATAGCCCACGTGATCGCCGCCCTGCCCGGACAAGGTCTGAAGGAGCTAAACGAGGTGAATTCACACCCAATGGCACTGCGACAATGCGACCAATGGCTAAGGCGCCATCAGTGGCTCAAAGTGGTTGAGGCAAGTGACACCGCCGGTAGCGCCAGGGCTATCGCCGAAAAACAACTTACGGGACACGCTGCCGTGTGTGGAAAGTTTGCCGCTCAACTCTACGGATTGGAGATTCTTGAAGAAAACATTCAAACGAACCAGCGCAACTCCACGCGGTTCCTTATTGTTGCCAATAAGGCCAACAACGACATTAGCTCACTGACGGTAGGCTCCGGCAAATCGAGCATCGCTTTCACACTCCCCCATACACAAGGTTCCCTGTCGGCAGTGCTCACCATATTATCGTTTTACGGAATGAACCTCACAAAGATTCAATCCCTACCCATTATAGGGCAGGAATGGGAATACAGATTCTATATCGACCTTACTTTTGATGACGACACTCGTTACCGACAAGCTATCGATGCCGTACGTCCATTAATCAACGAATTAAAAATATTAGGAGAATATGCCGAATTCACTAATCAAGGCCATTGAGCCGGCACGGCGAATTGCAGAAGTAAAAGAATACTACTTCTCTCGCAAGCTGAAAGAAATAGCAAAATTGAACGCCGGCGGCGCCGACATAATATCGCTCGGTGTGGGTGGCCCCGACCGACCGCCACATACCGATGTGATTGAAACCCTGTGCGCCGAAGCGATGAGACGCGATGCACACGGATATCAGCCTTATGTGGGTGTGTGTGAGCTGCGACAAGCATTCTCGAAATGGTATAAAAGATATTATGGAGTGGAACTTGACCCCGACAAAGAGATTTTACCGCTTATAGGGTCAAAAGAAGGCATCACACACATAACCATGGCATTTGTGAATCCTGGCGACGGAGTTCTAGTCCCCAATCCGGGTTATCCCACCTACACTTCGGTCAGCCGACTTGCTGAAGCCGATATATATAACTATGACTTGACCGACGACAACGGGTGGGAACCAGATTTTGAGGCGCTCGAGCAGCTTCCACTCAACAAGATAAAACTAATGTGGGTGAATTATCCCAACATGCCTACCGGCAAATGCGCTACAATGGCTACGTTTGAGCGGCTTATTGCATTTGGCCGGAAACACGGCATTGTTATAGTAAACGACAATCCCTACAGTTTTATCCTTAATGACAAGCCATTAAGCATGCTTAGCGTAGACGGGGCAAAAGACATTGCCATAGAGCTTAACTCGCTGAGCAAATCGCACAATATGCCTGGGTGGCGCATCGGCATGGTTGCCTCAAACCCGGAATTCATAAATTGGATTCTGCGTGTTAAGTCGAACGTGGATTCCGGACAGTTCCGTCCTATGATGCTTGCGGCAGCCAAAGCCCTTGAATGTGGAAATGAATGGTATAATGAGCTCAACGGCGAATACTCATCCAGGCGGATTATAGCAGAGAGCATCATGGCCGGGTTAGGATGCCATTTCGACCACGAACAAAAGGGTCTGTTTCTTTGGGGTAAAATTCCCGACAGCATGGCCGATGCTGAAGAGTACGCCGACATGATACTTGACAAAGCCCGTGTGTTTGTCGTGCCTGGAAGCATATTCGGATCAAACGGCAACAGATACATCCGCCTATCGCTTTGCGCTACAAAAGCGAAACTGAACGAGGCACTATTACGAATCAAACAAACCATCAAAATAACAGAATAATATGAGCACAGACAGTATATTCCCCGACATTCTCCCCATTGCATTTGACGGAGTCGACACAAAGCGTCCACTTGTAATAGCTGGCCCATGCAGCGCCGAGACCGAAGAGCAAGTGTTGAGCACAGCCAGACAGCTTCACAAAAACGGCGTGCGCCTTTTCAGGGCAGGGATTTGGAAACCACGCACTAAGCCCGGTGGCTTCGAGGGGGTGGGGATAAGAGGACTGCTTTGGCTTCACCAAGTGAAGAAAGAGACAGGAATGCTCACCGCAACCGAGGTTGCCACCCACGAGCATGTGTCCGCAGCCATTGAGGCCGGAGTGGATGTCTTGTGGATAGGGGCAAGAACTTCGGCCAACCCGTTTGCAATGCAAGACATCGCCGATGCCCTTAAAGGACACAGTGAAGTGACGGTACTGGTAAAAAATCCGGTAAACCCCGACATCGAATTATGGATAGGGGCACTACAACGCATTTATAATGCTGGCGTGCGACGCCTTGGAGCCATTCACAGGGGGTTCAGCACTTACGGTAAGCACTTATACCGCAATGTGCCGCAATGGCACATACCCATTGAGCTTCATCGCCGCATCCCCAACATGTCAATCCTTTGCGACCCGTCACACATAGGCGGCAAGCGAGAACTGATAGGCCCGCTGTCGCAGCAAGCCATGGACATGGGATTTGACGGCCTTATAGTAGAGTCACACAACAACCCCGACTGCGCATTGAGCGATGCGGCACAGCAAGTCACCCCCGACTCACTAAACTTAATACTCAACACTTTAATCGTGCGCGATATGAATCAAACGACAGAAAGCCTCACACTCTTGCGCCAGCAAATCGACCAATGCGACAATGATTTGATTGAAATCCTTGGCAAGCGAATGCGGATAGCACGCGAAATCGGACAGTATAAAAAGGAGCACAACATGCAGGTGGTTCAGACAGGCCGATACGGTGATGTGATTCAATCCCGCATCGCACAAGGCGAAGATGTGGGCCTTAACGGGTCATTCATGAGAGAAGTGATGGAGGCAATACATGGAGAGTCGGTAAGACAACAGCTTGAAGTGGTGAATGCCGACAAGGAGCAACACAACTGAAAAAAACATAATATGAAGATATTGATTTTAGGCGCAGGAAAAATGGGCAAGTTTTTCTGCGATGTGCTAAGTTTTGACCACGAGGTCGCCATTTACGAGACCGACCGACAAAAACTGCGATTCACGTTCAATGCCCTACGCCTATCAACAATAGGTGAAATCGTGGACTTCGCCCCCGATATGATGATAAATGCCGTAACGGTTAAATTCACCATCGACGCATTCAAGTCGATATTGCCCTATTTGCCTTCGGAGTGCATCATTGCCGACATTGCCTCGGTCAAAACCGGACTGCCCGAATTCTATTGCGATTGCGGGCATCCGTTTGTGAGCACCCATCCGATGTTTGGCCCCACATTTGCCTCGTTGAGCAACTTGAGCAATGAGAATGCAATCATTATAAGCGAAGGCGACAAATCGGGCAAGGCATTTTTCCGAAAGCTATATGACCGTCTTCATCTCAACGTGAAAGAATACACTTTCAAAGAGCACGACGAGACTATTGCCTATTCACTGTCAATACCATTTGCCAGCTCACTGGCCTTTGGCAGCGTCATGAGGCATCAAGAAGCCCCCGGAACCACATTCAAGCGTCATATGGCCATAGCCCGTGGGCTAATGTCGGAAGACGACTATCTTCTACAGGAGATCCTCTTCAACCCTCTGACCATCGAGCAGCTTGACAAGATAATAACACAGATGGAGCGGCTAAAGGCAATTATAGCCAACAGAGACTGCGAGGCAATGAAGAACTACCTGAATGATGTCAGAGTCAATCTGGAATAATCATTCGGCCAATGCCTTGCGCATTAATGACTCAACTTCTTGCTTGAATATTCCACCCTCGTGCACTTTTTGTCTGTTGACATAAAATGTGGGTACATAATAATAGTCATGGGCATTTGCCACATCGGGGTTCTCCTCCTCATCAATGGCATTGATGTCCACCTGCTCCAATTCAGGATGCTCCGCTTTCAATTCAGCGATATACCTAAATGCTTTCTTGCAATAGGGACAGTTTTTGAGATAGAATAGCGTTATAGTTGACATAACAGTTGAATTTTGTTTATGCAGTGCGTGTGACTTCTGATTTCTAACGCGACGGTCCTACGACATGTGCCGAAGCGCCACTCAAAATTAATGCTTTTTGCCCCAAAAAGCCATATAATTGACGGCTAGCACATGATCGTCAATCCAAATAAAGTGCTACCATGCACCAAT
>CAVIEK010000061.1:0-13456 GCA_963641805.1 Bacteroides fragilis | reverse complement strand
GTGGTACTCTTTGCTAAGGTAGAAATTTCTGCCTTAGCTTTACTTCCTTTTTCTTTTTTTATTGAAATTATTTAGGACAACATTGGCGACAACAAGTATATCGTTGCCCTAAAAATGGAGAATTGTTGATTTTTTGAAAAAATGACGGGAGCATGTTGAATATACTGTGGAAAATGCGTAATTTTGTACGCAATAAATGAAAAAGGTGCCCCCGAGCATCGATGTAAAAGAAGAAAAGAAAAGTTTTAAATTCAATATATTTATGTCATCATTTATTGCCGACCGTGTAAAGATGGATGGACTCACATTCGATGATGTCCTTTTAATTCCGGCCTATTCCGAGGTGTTGCCAAAGTCTGTCAACCTCCAGACTAAGTTCTCACGAAACATTACTCTTAACGTCCCTTTAATCTCAGCCGCAATGGATACTGTGACAGAGGCCCAGCTTGCCATTGCCATAGCTAGGGAGGGCGGAATCGGTGTGATTCATAAGAATATGTCGATTGAAGAGCAGGCTCGCCAAGTGCACACAGTGAAACGTGCCGAGAATGGTATGATTTACGACCCAGTGACAATTAAACGCGGATCACGCGTTGTGGACGCACTCAAGATAATGAGCGATTACCACATCGGCGGTATTCCTGTTGTCGATGACGACAAGAAGCTCGTAGGCATTGTCACAAACCGCGACTTGCGCTTTGAGTCGGACATGGAACGCAAAATTGATGAAGTGATGACAAGCGACCACCTCATCACAACATCTCAGTCGACCAACCTCGATGAGGCAGCAAAAATACTCCAGACCTATAAGATTGAGAAACTCCCGGTGATTGATAAAGAGGGTCACCTAGTGGGACTTGTCACATATAAGGATATTACAAAGGCTAAGGACAAGCCGTTTGCTTGCAAGGATGCACTTGGACGCTTACGCGTAGCTGCTGGCATCGGTGTGACTAATGACAGCCTGCAACGCGCCGAGGCACTTGTCAATGCCGGCGTTGATGCTATCGTCATCGATACAGCCCACGGCCACAGCAAGGGCGTGGTCGACGTCTTGCACAAGGTGAAAGAATCATTCCCTCAAATAGATGTGGTTGTGGGAAACATTGCAACTGGTGAGGCAGCCAAATATCTTGTTGATAATGGAGCAGATGCCGTGAAAGTAGGCATCGGCCCCGGTTCTATCTGCACCACACGCATTATTGCCGGTATTGGAGTGCCGCAACTGAGCGCAGTCTATGACGTGGCAAAAGCGTTGGAAGGCACCGGTGTGCCATTGATTGCCGACGGCGGCATCCGCTATTCTGGTGACATCGTCAAGGCACTGGCAGCAGGAGCCTATTCTGTTATGCTGGGCGGTGTGTTTGCCGGTGTCGAGGAGTCGCCCGGCGACACTATCATATTCAACGGACGTAAATACAAGTCATACCGAGGCATGGGCTCACTTGAGGCCATGGAAAAAGGTTCAAAGGACCGCTACTTCCAGAATGACGTGACCGAGGCCAAGAAACTCGTCCCCGAAGGCATTGCCGCACGAGTGCCCTACAAGGGTACCCTCTATGAGGTGATTTACCAGATGCTTGGAGGCTTGCGCGCCGGCATGGGCTATTGCGGCGCTCCCACAGTAGAGGCCCTTCACAATGCACAATTTGTGCGCATTACCAACGCCGGTGTGGCCGAAAGCCATCCACACGACGTGACAATCACCAGCGAAGCACCAAACTACTCACGTAGTTAATTTATCTAAAAGATGCGTCATGACGTATAATATGACACGTGTTTTGCACGTTATATTATACGTTATGTTTTTTAGTGTAATCAACAATACGACTCTTGAAAATGAAAATTAAATTATTGAGTTGCGCTCTTGTGGGGGCTGCGTTTTTAGCTGCCGCAGCACAAGATCCCGTCTTGATGAAGATTAACGGCAAAGATGTCAAGCTTTCGGAATTCGAGTATTTGTTCCACAAGAATAACCAGCAACAACTTCAAAAAGAAACATTGCAGCAATACGTTGAGCGATTTGTGAACTACAAGCTCAAGGTTGCTGATGCAGAGGCCCTGAAAATCGACACGATAAAGCGTATAAAAAATGAGCTCGAAGGCTATAAGAACGAGCTTGTCGCACCTTATCTTGTTGATACCACTGTCACAAATCGCCTTGTTCAAGAAGCCTTCGATCGTGCGACAAAGAACGTGGATATCGACCACTTGATGTTGTCGCTGGGACAAAACAAGGCAGAAAACGACAAGCAGCTTGCAAAGCTCGACAGCCTGCGCAACTGTATTCTGAAAGGTCAAAAGTTTGAGGACCTTGCTCTGAAATATTCAATCGACCCGTCGGTAAAGAGCAACAAGGGACACTATGGTTACATCACATCAGGCGTTTTTCCTTACAAATTTGAATATGAGGCCTATAACACGCCTGTTGGACAGATGTCGAAGCCGTTCAGGACCGACTTCGGCGTTCACTTGATTAAAGTGAACGGCGTACGTCCCGATGAAGGAACCGTCAATGTCGAACACATTTTGAGACTCTTCCCCCGCAACGCCAGCGACAGCGCGAAAGCTGCTGTTAAGGCTTATGTAGACTCGCTCTATACAGTTGTTTCCAATGGAGCCAATTTTGAGGATGTGGCAACTAAGGAATCGCAAGATCCAGGATCGGCCAGCAAAGGAGGCGCTTTAGGATGGTTCGGCCGTGGCCGCATGGTAAAACCATTTGAGGATGTGGCTTTCAGCTTGAGTGATGGTGAAATTTCTAAACCGTTTGAAACATCGTATGGATACCACATCATAAAGAAACTTGGCCATAAACCAGTGGAGTCATTCAGCGAAATGGCCCCCGGTCTGAAGAAGTCTTTAGCTGGTGATGAGCGTGCCGCTATGCCTGCCGAGGCAAAACTCGAGCAGATAAAGAACCAGTATAAACTGACCAAAAATCAGAAATTCAACAAATATATTGAATCTGAGCTTAAGAAAAATGGCGGTTGGGACTCTACTTTTGCGGCCAAGGTGCTCACAGGCAATGATATGACAATTTTCACCTATGACGACGTTAAAGTGCCGGCATCGCGACTCCTGCCACTCGTAAACTCCAAGGCGAAACTTGATGCGGTGGGGGCTGCCTCATATTTCGGCACGCTCGTTGACCAGCTCGCCAATGATGAGGTGAAACGCCACTACATCAACCAGATAATCGCAAGCAACCCAGACTATGCCAACCTGCTCAATGAGTACCGCGACGGGACTCTGCTCTATGAGGTGAGCAACACCAAGGTGTGGGAAGGCGCCAGCCGCGACACAACTGGCCTGAAAGAATATTTCAATGCCAACCGTGCCAAATACACATGGAACGAGAAGCATTTCAAGGGTATAGTCCTGCTTGCCAAGAGCGATTCAGTTGCCAAGCTTGTTAAGGCCGACTTGAAAAAGCTCAAAAAAGAGCCTCTCGACACGATAACCACCACTTTGCACCGCAAGTTCAAACGCGACATTAAAATGGAGCGTATGCTTGTAGGCAAAGGAGAGAACAAGATGGTTGACTATCTCGTTTTCAAAGGTCCTAAGGCCGAATCGAAGGAGAAGAAGTATCCGGTGTATTTCGTGCTCGATGGCAAAGTTCTCTCACAACCCGAAGAACTCAACGACGTGAAGGGTCGTGTCACATCGGACTACCAAGATGTGCTTGAGAAGCGTTGGCTCAACGAGCTAAAGGCGAAATATCCAGTTGAGATTAACAACGACGTGCTTAAGTTGGTTAAATAGCCAGCAGGGGCTTGAGTTGGTTCGATAAAAACAGGCGTCGCGTGCTAAGCATGCGACGCCTGTTTTTATTAAAAAAAAAGAATAAAACAATATTTCAACAGTTTGGATTTTGTGAAGTGGCAAAAAATAGGGAAATTTGCACTATGTATGCTTGCACGGCATTGCAGCCACACGGCATATTATGATAGAAGAATAACAAAACATTTTATACAAGTGAAATTAAGATTTAAAACACTCTTTGCAATACTGGCCGCAGTGGCCTTTGGAATCAACGCGCAGAACAATGTGGCCGAGGAAGTGGCTTGGGTAGTGGGCGATGAGCCTATATTCAAGTCCGACATCGAGCAGGAGTATATGCAGGCACAATATGAGAAATCGCCCATTCAAGGGAATCCCTATTGTGTGATACCAGAGCGCATGGCTATCGACAAGCTGTTTCTGCATCAGGCTAAAATTGACACAGTTGAGGTTACCAACTCAATGATTGCCCAGAATGTGGATGCCCGCATCAATTATTTTATAGCCAACCTTGGATCGAAAGAAAAGGTGGAAGAATACTTCCGCAAACCCATGCCAGAACTGCGCGAGCAACTCATGAGCATGGTGCGTGACCAATACACCATTCAAGAGGTGCAACAGAAGCTCACCAAAAATGTGAAGGCAACACCAGCCGACGTGCGACGCTACTTCAACTCATTGCCCGCCGACTCATTGCCCTATATACCCAAAGAGGTTGAAGTGCAGATTATCACCATCAACCCGCGCATACCGCAGCAGGAAATCGACGAGGTGAAATCGCGCTTGCGCGACTATGCCCAAAAGGTGAACAATGGCGAAAGTGACTTTTCTACCCTGGCGATTCTGTATTCCGAGGATCCCGCTACATCTGTTTATGGTGGCGAAACCGGATTCAAAAGCCGCTCGGAGCTGTTGCCTGAATATGCCAATGCGGCTTTCAACCTTAACGACAACAAGAAAGTGTCAAAAATCGTGCAGACCGATGACGGCTATCACATCATCCAACTTATTGAGAAGCGAGGCGACCGCATCAATACACGTCACATCTTGCTGAAGCCCAAAGTGTCGGAAACCGACCTTAACGATGCGTTGGCTCGCCTCGACACTTTGCGCACCGATATTGTTGACAAGAAACTCGCAACATTCGGCCAAGCCGCGCAATATGTTTCGCAAGACAAAGACTCGAAGAACAACGACGGCTTGATGCTCAACGAAAAGACTCGAACCAACCTGTTTGAAATGGCCGATGTCCCCGCCGATGTGGCCAAGATAGTCGACACACTATCGGTAGGAGGCGTATCGAAGCCTTTCATCATGCTTAACTCTAAGACAAATAGTAAACAAGTGTCGATGGTGCGCCTTTCACGTCGCATCGAAGGCCATAAAGCCGATTTGGCCAACGATTATCAGACCCTTAAGAACATGTGTGAGAATAGCGAAAAGGAGAAGATAATTGAAAATTGGGTTAAGGAGAAGCAAAAAAACACCTATGTGTATATCGAGGATGGCTGGCGCAATTGTGAGTTCCGCTACAATTGGCTTAGAACCTCAAATAGCAATGACTAAAAAGGAGAGCTATATTTGTGAGATATAAGCAAGAAATACTTTGTGCTAAGGGGCACAAGGCGGTCAAGGCCACCTTGTGTCTTTTAGTCGTTTTATTCGGTGTTGTCGTCAATGCGCAAAAGTCGGCCCACGTTGGGTATAAGAATCCTCAACAGGCAGTGGCCGCTAAAGATGGAGCCAAAGCAAAGCACGTGAAGCGCATAACACCTCAAATCCCACAGGCCAACCGTTTCCAAATGAACAAGGTGTTCCTGGAGAATGCCGACGTGCTTTCGGCAAACGATGAAATAAGCACCGACTATCAGGTGCTTAAGGGTAATGTGAAGTTTCGTCGCGGCAACATGTTCATGTATTGCGATAGCGCTTACTTTTATAGCAAGACCAGCTCACTCGACGCATTCGGCAATGTCAAGATGATTCAAGGCGACTCGCTGAAAGTGTTTGCCGATGTGTTGCATTACTATGGCGACGATGAGATTGCCCAGCTGCGCTATAACGTGAAGATGGAAAACCGAAGTATGACGCTATACACCGACAGTCTGGATTATGAGACACGGACCAACGTAGGGTATTACTTTAATGGCGGGCGCCTGATTGACGGCAACCACAATGTGCTCACGTCGGAATTTGGCCGATATGAGCTCGACACAAAGAAAGCCGAGTTCTCAACCAATGTGCATTTGGTAAACAAGAAATACGACCTTCGCACCAATATGCTCGATTATAACACGGCGACACACATAGCAACCATAGTCGACGAGACCATTATCCGCTCCGATAGCAGCACCATTCGCACCAATAGCGGATGGTATAACACCGTGGCCGACAATTCCACCCTCTATAACCGGTCGACCCTCTATGCCAAAGACGGCAAGACTCTCGTGGGCGACACTCTTTACTACAGCAAAAAACGCGGAATAGGGGAGGCCTCGGGAAATGTGATACTCACCGACGACAAGCATAAAGTGATATTGGACGGCGGATATGGCTACCATAATGAGAACACACACTACTCTTATGCCACACGGCGCGCCAGAGCCCGCGAGTTCTCGCAAAAGGATACATTGTATCTTCATGGCGACACATTGCGCACTTTCCTTGACTCTTGCCAACACCGAGTGCTCACAGCATCACCTCGGGTGCGGTTTTTCCGCAACGATATGCAAGGCCTGTGCGATTCAATGGCATTTTCGCAAGCCGACACAATAGTCAATCTCTACAGGCATGCCGTGGTGTGGAACGAAAACAAGCAGATATCAGGCGAAGAAATCAATGTCCACATTAACGACAGCACAGTCGATTGGGCCACTTTGCCCAATAGCGGAATCCTCGCAGAGCATCTTGGCGAAACATACTACAACCAACTGAGCGGCCGCTCAATGAAGGCTTATTTCATTGAGAAAGAACTGCGCCAACTTGACGTTAACGGCAATGTTCTCACTATTTTCTACCCAATGGAGAATGATTCGACCTACAATAAGCTAATCAGTGCCGAAAGCAGTTATTTGAAAATCAATTTGAAGCCTAAGCAGGAAGTCGACAAGATTAAGATGTGGCCAGAGGTGAACGGCAAACTAATTCCGTTATTCTTGGCAAAGCGATCTGACTTGTATCTGCCAGGTTTTGCATGGTATGACGGCCTTAGGCCAAAGAAGCCCGACGACGTGTATGACGTGTCGGATGAAATGAAGCAACTGCTCAACCAACCGTCGACCGGCGGACGCCATCGCCGTACTAACAACAAATAATCTCTCATGAGCGACATAATCAAACTTTTACCAGATTCAGTAGCCAACCAGATTGCAGCCGGTGAAGTCATCCAGCGTCCCGCTTCTGTGATTAAGGAATTGGTGGAAAATGCCATCGATGCCCAGGCTACTAATGTGCAAATTGTACTTAAGGATGCCGGTCGGACACTGATACAGGTAATTGACAATGGCATAGGCATGTCGGAAACAGATGCCCGGTTGGCATTTGAGCGACACAGCACTTCAAAAATCAGAAAAGCTGAAGACTTGTTTGAGCTGCACACCATGGGTTTTCGTGGCGAGGCTCTTGCATCTATTGCTGCCATTGCTCATGTAGAGCTACGCACTTGTCGCAGGGGCGAACAGCTTGGCACTAAATTGTTGATTAATGCGTCGGTCTGCGAGTGCCAGCAGCCCGATGTGTGTCAGCAAGGTTCAAATTTCATGGTAAAGGATATTTTCTTCAATGTGCCTGCACGCAGAAAGTTTTTGAAATCCAATCAAGTAGAGTTGAATAATATTGTCAAGGAATTTGAGAAACTTGCTTTGGTGAACTATAATGTGGAGTTCACACTATCACATAATGGAAGTGTGCTATACAAACTCATGAGTGGTACATTCAAACAACGCATCTCGGCCTTGTTTGGGCGCAGTGTCGACAATGCTCTTATTCCTATGGGCACCGAAACTTCGTTGGTAAAGGTAGATGGTTTTATCAGCCGTCCCGAAAATGCAAAAAAACGCAACTACCAGCAGTTTCTTTTTGTGAATGGGCGCTTTATGCGTCACCCATATTTCCACAAAGCCATTATGTCGAGTTACGGTCAGCTTATTCCTGATGACACCCAGCCAAGCTATTTCCTTAACTTTACAGTGGATCCGGAGACAATTGACGTCAACATACATCCCACAAAAACCGAAATCAAGTTTGAAAACGAGTTGCCAATATGGCAAATACTCTCAGCCGCCGTTAAGGAAACCCTGGGAAAATTTATTGCCGTACCCACTATTGATTTCAGCGGCGACAATGATAACATTCCACAAATTCCCGCTTATATCCAAGGGCAGGACGAGGCCAAGTCAAAGCCAACCCAAACACCTGGAATATCCTACACCCAAGGTTATAATCCTTTTAATGAAGGTAAACAAGCGGGAGGTCAAAGTCACCGTCAGCCGCTCCCACAAACCGACTGGAAACAGCTTTATGACAATTTCGAGAGAAACCGGCTAGACAGCATCAACGCACAGAATAATGACATTGAAGGTGTGATTACGGTCTCGTCGACCATGGTTGCCTCAGGCAATACCACCAGCACCGAACTGCCCATCAGTAAGGTAGAGCAAACTTTAGGGCAGCAATACATTCAACTGCAAAACCGCTACATCGTATCACAAGTGCAGTCGGGGCTTATGATAATAGATCAGCACAGGGCTCACATTCTTGTGCTATATGACCGCTATCTCGCTCAAATCAGCAATCATAGCATAACTGCGCAAAACATCCTCTTTCCCGACATTGTTCACCTTACTCCATCGCAGAGCATTATATTGGAAAGTATTACAGAGCAGATGGAGACGATTGGATTCAATTTGTCGAAGCTCAGTGGCAATGATTGGTCGATCAATTCCATTCCATCAGGAATGGGCGATATTGATGCCAAAGACACCGTTATGCAAATGATTGAGTCGGTAGCTAATGGTGATACAAACGTCAATGATAAGGTTTACCAAAAGCTTGCCCTTATGGTTGCCCATAACGGAGCCGTGCCGTATGGGCGGAAAATGACAAACGAGGAAATGGACAATCTCACAGCACAGCTTCTAAGTTTGCCTAACCCTAACTATACCCCCGACGGCAAGACAGTAATGGCAGTTATAGCAAATTCAAGTATCGAAAAACTCTTCTAAAACCCTCACGATTATGAGAAAAACGTGTCTTATATTGTCAATAATTGCATTCTTCACCATGTTTGCCGCCACCCCAGTCGATGAGGTGAAGGTGGCAATGGAAGCAGGTGACTATGCAAAAGCCTTGACCATGCTTGAGGCGCAATATAGCAAAAACAAGACTAATGCACTTGTGAATTATAGAATAGGCGTGTGCCATGAACATATAGGCGAAAACTCGCTGGCTAAAAAATACTATGACGTGGCCCAACGCAGGGGTAATAAAGACGCTATGATGGCAATGGCTAGATTGTATTATGATGAATACGATTTTGTAAATGCAAAATCAATGATCGAAAAATATGAGACAGCTACTAACAACAAACCGCTTTCCGAGAGCGACTCACGTCTGAGGTCAAAAATAATCATGGCTGAGGAGATGTTGAGGCACGTCGAGAAAATTGTGGTGGTCGACAGCCTGGTCGTTGACAAAAAGGATTTTTTCAAACGTTATCGTCTTTCGGCACAAGCCGGGAAGTTGGTATCTTCGGCCGAGATGCCTGCCTCAATACGTCCAACAGAAGAAACGGCTGTGTTTGTACCTGAAGATGGAGCCAGCATGATGTGGTCACAAAGCGATGCAAACGGCACTTTACGGTTACACAAGGCCGACAAATTGCTCGATGGCTCCTGGGACAACCCAGTCCAGCTCGATGACATGCTCAATGATGAGGGGGATGCGGCCTATCCGTTTGTGACGGCCGATGGGCAAAACCTTTACTACGCCAGCAATGGTATTGGCTCTATAGGAGGTTATGACATCTTTGTAACCCGCAAAGACTCTGAGACAGGGAGTTATTTGAAGCCACAAAACGTGGGAATGCCTTACAATTCACCCTACGACGACTACATGCTTGCAATTGATGGCAACACCGGAGTCGGGTGGTGGGCCACCGACCGCAATCACTTTGCCGACAAACTGACCATATATGTCTTTATCCCAAATGCGACTCGCGTCAATTACAATCCTGACAGTGTGGATGTGTGTGCTATGGCTGCAATCCGGAGCATTAAGAGTACATGGGAACCGGGGGGTGATTATTCTGCCATTGTGGCACGAGTCGATGCACAAGCTGGTGAAGCAATCAATAGCCCCGTAGTATCGTTTGAATTCCCTCTGACAAAGGGCGTCGTGTATAAATCGTTGGATGATGCCAAGACAACAGAAGGGAAAAATTTTATGGAACAATACTTTTCAGAGAAACAGAAATATGAGGCAGATTTGCAGAAACTGGCAGTGCTGCGAGCCAAATATGCCGTAGCCAACGAAAGTGAACGCAGTTCAGTATCTACGTTAATCAAACAACTTGAGCAAAGTGTGATGAAATCTCGTGAGATGGTTAATTACTATGCCAATAAAACCCGCAAAGCCGAAGGTGTAAAATGACAAATATATGGTTGATTTCCCTCTAATAACTGCCCAAAGCCGGCTATATACGTTTCACGCTCACACCCAATTTTGTGATGGACGCGACACAATGGAAGCGATAGTGGCATCATGCGTGAAAGAATCCTTTACACATATAGGATTCAGTCCCCATTCGCCAATACCGTTTGGTTCGCCATGTAACATGGCATACGATGCGGTACCGGAATATCTGGATGAGCTGAATCGGCTCCAGCAAAAGTATGGTGATAGGATTACCATCATGAAATCGATGGAAATTGACTTTACCACATGCTGCGGCCCCAGCGATGATTATTACCAGCAACTCCCGCTTGACTATCGCATAGGTTCTGTGCATTTTCTTCCGTCGCCCGACGACCCGACCCTGCAAGTCGACATCGATGGACATCCTGATGAATTCGTCAAAAAGATGCATGAATATTTTCATGACGACATCGATTACGTGGTCAAGTCATACTTCGCCCAGTCGATGCTCATGGTAGAAAAAGGAGGCTTTGATATCATTGGACATTTTGATAAAATAGGGTTCAATGCCTCTAATTACAAGCCGGGGATTGACACTGAGCCATGGTATGATCATCTGGTATGTCAATTGTTCGATGCAATAAAGGATAAGGGTCTTGTGGTTGAGATCAACACCAAATCATGGGACTCAAATAACCGGTTCTTTCCATCTGCCAGATACTTCAAAATGATAAAAGACAACAGGGTGCCGGTGGTGTTCAACAGCGATGCCCACTATGCCTCTAAAATCAATTCAGGACGCTTTGAGGCCATGAATCAGTTCTGTATGGCATGATTCACACTGATAATCGTTGGTGCTTACTGCTTAACACGCTCCACGTCTTTAACACCCTTTAGATTCTTGATTTTCTTCGTCAAGTCATCGAGTACGGCAAGACTGCTCACTCCAATCACGAGATAGCCATGGAACAATCCACCATTGGAGTTGATTGTGATGTCACGCAGCACAGTATCACCCTCCTTGTTTATTACCGAAGTGATGTTAGACACGATGCCTATGTCGTCCTGGCCTATCACTCTCAGTGTCGCGGCAAATTGCTTGCCAAGTTTCCCTGACCATTGCGATTTGATGATGCGGTAGGGGTACTTATCCTTCAGGTGTTTAAGGTTCCCGCAATCGGCACGGTGCACCTTAATGGCCCCATTGCTTGATATGAAGCCGATGATGGCATCGCCATATATTGGGTTACAGCATTGCGACAACTTGTAGTTGATACCCTTGATGTCATTGCCTATCACAAGGATATCGTCACTGCCGTTATCTTCTTTGACGTGTGACTGAAGCACAAAGTTCTCGGCCGTCTCATGTTGTGATCCAGAAGCCGCTTCGCTGAGCTTATTGCTCAAGTCCACATATTGGTCAATAACATCGTTGACCTCGACTTTCCCCTCATCGATTGCCACGTAGAAATCTGTTGCAACCTTGTAACCCATTTTTGTCTGTAATTTGGCCATAGTAGCCTCATCAACGTCGATTTTTCTGTTTTTGAACCTTCGTTGCAGAAGCTCCTTGGCTATTTCGGCCTTGCGAACACGCACCTCGTTGACTGCCTGCTTAATCTTGTTGCGAGCTTTCGACGTGACCACAAAGTTTAGCCAGTCGAGACGTGGGGTCTGTGTGGATGCGGTAAGGATCTCGACTGTATCACCGCTTTTGAGCTTATAGTTGAGCTTTTGGTTACGCCCGTCAACCTTACCGCCAATGCATGTGCTCCCCACCTTGGAATGGATGTGGAATGCGAAATCAAGAATCGTGGATCCAATAGGCAGTTTAAACAAATCACCCTTTGGCGTGAACACAAATACCTCTTTCTCATAAAGGTTCATGTTAATGCCACGAACCAATTCCATAGGCCCCTTACTGCCTGCCTCGAGAACTTCGCGCACGTTGTTCATCCACACGTCAAGGTCTCCTTCGCTTTTCAGCCCCTTATATTTCCAGTGTGCCGCCAGACCTTTTTCGGCAATTTCGTCCATCCGCTTGGTTCTGATCTGCACTTCCACCCACTTGTCACCGTTGCCTTTTACGGTTATATGAAGTGACTCATAGCCATTTGACTTGGGAATCGTAATCCAATCTTTCAGTCGCGACACATTGGCGGTATATATATCTGTCACTACAGAATACACCACCCAACAATCACGTTTCTCATTCTTCAAGTCACTGTCAAGAATGATGCGAATGGCAAAAAGGTCATACATGCCGTTAAGGTCCACGTCCTTTTTCTTCATCTTGTTCCAAATGGAGTTGATGGATTTGGTGCGGCCTTTTATCTCGTAACTTAAATTCTGCTTGTCGAGCGCCTCCCTGATTGGCGTGATGAAGTCTTCCACATAGCGGTCGCGGTCTTCTTTTGTCTCGTTGAGCTTGTGCGCTATTTGAGTATAAACCTTACGGTTGAGGTATTTGAGTGATAAGTCTTCAAGCTCAGATTTAATCTTATACAAACCCAGTCTATGTGCAAGAGGGGCATAGAGATATCTTGATTCTGAAGAGATGTCTTTCACAAACCGTTCATTAGGATGGTGGTTTATCTCGCGCATTAGTCCAAGCCGGTCAACAATCATGATTATTATCACACGGATATCTTTGGCAAATGTCAGAAGCAGTTTATGGAAATTGTCATCGACAAGAGCTGCCTGGTTTTTATATAGTTGCGATATGTTGTTCAAGCCACTTACCAGCTTTGCGGTGTCGTCACCAAAAAGACTTGTGATGGTTTCAGCGTCGACACACCCGTTTCGGCAAAGGTTGTACAGGAGCACAGCGATTGTCATATTGCGGTCTGGAGCAACGCTTTGGGCGAGAAGTAGGGCAGTACCCAGACTTCTTATTGTGGGGTTGATGCCATATTTGTCGCGGCGGTACTGGCCATTGGTGACACCATTTTTTATAATGAGATGCACGTTATTGATGTCGGTAGTCGATGCTGAATCGCCAACCAACTCCAACAATTGTTTCAGCATGGGTTTGATT
>CAVIEK010000060.1:7786-13601 GCA_963641805.1 Bacteroides fragilis | reverse complement strand
CATTGTTCTTGAGATAGGTCTCGGTTGCGGCTGCAATTTTCTTGCCCACACGCTCCACCTGTTCGCTGGGCACCTTGTCGGTCGACACTGTGGCCGTCTTCATGAACGAAGAGTACTGCGAGAGGCTTGACTGAAGCACTTCACTGTCGCTCACCAGATTGAGTTGCTTGCGCCCAGTAATAGGCACAGAGCCGCAGCTGGAGAGAAGCAAAGCTGCAACTGACATTGAAACTAATAATTTCTTCATTTTTCCTTTTTTATTGATTTTAGTTGGTTGGTCGATATTTATGGTATGATTTCACTCCATCAGTGCGTAACCACCTTGCGGGTGGGGGGCAATGAGGCATTGCGCCGTTCGACAGCAGCCACGACAGCCTCGGCCAGGCGGGTGAACGAGGCTCCCGACACACTGTTTTGCAGTGTTACAGGCACGCCGTCGTCGCCCCCTTTGCATATTCCGGCCACAAGCGGAATCTGTCCGAGCAGATCCACTCCAAGGGCTTCGGCGAGGTTCTTTCCACCGTCTTTGCCGAAAATGAAGTATTTCTCATCGGGGTGAGCGGCCGGAGTGAACCACGACATGTTCTCGACAATGCCAAGAACCGGAACACCCACTTGGTCACCAACAAACATGCTGATGCCCTTACGGGCATCGGCGAGAGCCACTTCTTGCGGAGTGGTCACCACAATGGCACCAGTCAGCGCCAACGTCTGCACCAGGGTGAGGTGGATGTCGCTTGTGCCGGGAGGCATATCGATGACAAAATAATCGAGTTCGCCCCACTCGGCCTCGCAAATGAGCTGCTTAAGGGCATTACTTGCCATGGCACCGCGCCACAGCACGGCCTTGTCCTTGTCGACTACGAAGCCTATGGAAAGTATCTTCACCCCATATTTCTCGGCAGGGATTATCAGATTCTTGCCGTCGACGGGATGCACGTAGACCTGCTCATCCTCGATGCCAAACATTTTGGGGATGGACGGACCGAAGATATCGGCATCGAGCAGCCCCACCTTGTAGCCTTGCCTTGCAAGAGCCACGGCAAGATTGGAAGCCACCGTCGACTTGCCCACGCCACCCTTGCCGCTCGACACGCCGATGATGTTTTTCACGCCGGCCAGCGGCAGGTCGGCATCGGCCTTCTTGGCCATAGGCTGCGGAGTGAGCACCGCGATGTTGCCCTTTATGTCAACATCGGCGCCCACATGAGTGAGTATTGCAGCTTCGGAGGCACGCACTATCGACTTGATGAACGGATCGGTGGGCTTGCTGAACTTCAGCGAGAAACTCACCTTGCGGCCATCGATGCGTATGTCGTCTTCCACCAGGCCCATTTCCACAATGTTTTTCCCCGTTCCGGGATAGCGCACAGTGGCTAGGGCATCGGTAATAAGTTTAGGATATATAGAGTCCATTGTATGTTTTGATTGTTTTTTGAATTTGCAGTTTTAGTCATCGGCCACGAAGCCGAGCTCCGCACCGCCTCATGCCTCGGGAGCGCCGTCGGGTGTGGCGAAGATTTGTGGCATCTGAATGAAGCCTCGGTTGTAGCTACGGTAGGTGTCGTGCTCAATTTCCACTTCAGGTTCCTGCATATCGCCATCGGCAGGCAGATGGAACTTGATGTATTTGATGGTGAGGCCACGCTCAAGCCACTGACGCTCGTAGTGGGTTTTTATCTCCAAAATATCGTCGGCCTGACCGCTGGCATAGAGGTCGGCCGTGTCGACATCCACACCGAAGCCGTTAAGTTTCACGAGCTCATGTGTGTAAGTGTAGAGGAAGGGGCTATCGGTCTTCAAGTGAATAATGCCGTCGGGCTTCAATATTTGGCGGTAGCTTGCGAGGAAGCGGGTGGACGTGAGTCGCTTGTTGGCATTTTTCATTTGTGGGTCGGGGAAGGTGATCCATATTTCGGCCACTTCGCCTGGCACAAAGAAATGCGCTATCAGCTCGATCGACGTGCGCAGGAATGCCACGTTGGTCATTCCGTCAGTCTCGACCATCTTGGCGCCGGTCCACATGCGCGCGCCCTTTATATCGACCCCAATATAGTTCTTATCGGGAAACCGCTTGCCGAGTCCAACGGCATACTCCCCCTTGCCGCAGCCAAGCTCGAGCACTATGGGGTTGCTGTTGTGGAAGTACTGCTCGTTCCACTTGCCCTTGAGGGGGAAGCCTTGTTCCTTTAGCACGGCGAAAGGATACTGGAACACGCAGTGAAACGTTTCCATGTCGGCAAACTTTTTGAGTTTGTTTTTACCCATTATTCAGTGTTGTGTCGTTATATGCTATTTTGGAGGGACTCCGCAAGCGGGAACCCTCCAAAGCGTGTACATAAGTGATGATTTCTTGTTGTTTTCGTGTGTTTTGGTTTTATCGGTACGCATCTGTACCACCTAGGCGGAAATCAGCGCAAGAGTTTGAGAGTCTTCTTGACTCCGCCATCGAGCACAATCTGCACCAGATAGTAGCGGCCTGCATAGTTCTGCGTGTCGATCTCGGCACGCTCTCCGGCATTGGCTATACTGCTGAGCAGTATGCCCTCCGGGGTGACAATGCTCACGCGCGCCATTGGCGCACTTGCCTCGATCACGAGAGTGGCACCCGAGAAGTGTGCCTTCACACTCACGGCAGCCACCTTCACTTGATCGACATCAAGAGTGGGATCGTCAATTATCTTGAATTCCTTCCATTGCGGGGCTGCCTTGTAGTCGCCAACGGCCGCAGTGTTGACATATAGTGTGACTGTCGACTGGTCGACGCCGGCCCAAAGGCTATCGGCACTCTCCGGCACGGTCATCGGCTCAGCGATGAGTTCCTTGAGAGCAGTCATACCTGCCATTGCTTTGGTGCCTATGCTCTCGACGGTGCGGGGAATGATGAGGCGCGCCACACGGTTCCAGTTATAGAGGGCGTAGCTGCCTATCTTCACCAGACCACGGCTAAACACGGAATCGGCAGCAACCGCATTGCTTCCGGCCAACACATAATTGCCGATACTGACCACGCTTGACGGGAAACGCAACTGCTTGAGCTGGGTGTCGTAGAAGAATGCGCCGTCACCCACAGCCTCGATTCCATCGGGCAGATCGACCGAAGCGAGCGGAGTGCTGGCAAAGGCCCATTGTCCCACTGTCTTGAGTTGCTCACACGCCTTAAAATTGAATTGCTCTACTCCCGACGAGACAAATGCCTCTTCGCCGATGCCCGTGACTGAGCTCGGTGAGGCTATCTCGGGCACGACAAGCGACGTGCAGCCGGCAAAAGCCCCGGCTCCAATCAGTGTCACATTCTTGCCGATGGTGACAGAAGCAAGCCGAGTGCACCCCTTAAACGCATCGGCGCCTATTGTCTGGCAGTCGATACTGGCCTGTGACAATGAAGAGCAGCGCGAGAATGTGCCTTGGCCCATAGCGCGCACTGTCGACGGCAGGCTGACTGCCGTGAGTGAGTTACAACCGCTATAAGCGTAACTGCCAATTGAGTCAACCGTGGCCGGGAAGTCTACCGAAACGAGTTGACCGCATCCAGCAAAGGCGGCAAAGCCCACGGTGCGCAGCTGGTGCGGCAGGACCACCGTCTTGAGATCCATGCCGAAAAATGCCGTGTTGGGTATGGTCTGTGCCGGATATGACGTGGCTGTCCCGAACACAGGGTTGTCGACATCGTCATAAGCCTCAATGTCGACAGCACTAAGGTCGAGCTCCGTGACCGAGCGCAACGAGTCGGCTATAAAACGGAAATCGCGCGCATCGAGAGTACCGCTCACTGTGAGCGATGTGATGCTGTGGTCGACGACCATCGATGACAGACAGCCAGATGTGGTGGTCACATTGACACCCCATGCCTGAAGAGCGAGTACGCCAAGGGCAAGTAGTAATGAGATCTTTCGCATACTGTAATTTTGTTTATCTCACAAAAATAGGAATAAATTTCGTAAAACACGCCCGCAGTGGCTCACTTTTTGCCGCAACGGGTATCGACCGGCCACTGTCAAACGCCTGTAGAACCGAGACCGCGCCAATATTATAACGTAAAATCGGTCCTTATATTGCAGTATGGCAAGGGCAAAGTGCACACACGACAAAAGGCACGCTCCGCGCTTGAGCCTACGGCTTTCCAGCAGGAGCGTGCCCTATGGTGGTTATTCAAACCGGCTATGTCATTTGCGCTCAAGCAGAGCCACGGCATAGGCGGCTATGCCCTCGCCGCGTCCTGTGTAGCCAAGGCGCTCGGTAGTGGTGGCTTTAATCGACACCTGCGACTCGTCGCAACCCAAACACCGGGCGAGTTGTTGCTGCATGGAGGGAATGTGCGGGTTTATTTTTGGCTGCTCGGCACAGATTGTGAGATCGCAGTTGCCGAGCACATAGCCGTGTTCGCCAATCAGGCGGTTGACCTCAACGAGCAGTTTGCGGCTGTCTATACCCTTGTAGCGCGGGTCGGTATCGGGGAAATGGTAGCCGATGTCGCGCAGACAGGCCGCCCCGAGCATGGCGTCGCACAGTGCGTGGATTGCCACGTCGGCATCGCTGTGACCAAGCAGGCCAAGGGTGTGCGGGATTCTGACCCCGCCAAGCCAAAGATCACGGCCCTCGATCAAGCGGTGCACATCAAATCCCATTCCTATTCTGAACATATGGCCGAGCGATGTCATTTCTTACCAAAAAGCCCCTTGAGTCCGTCCATGTCAAACGACAAGGTGAACCGCAACGTCTGGTCGAGCGGGCTGTTTTGCGCAGTAGCTATCATATAGGCGGCATCGAGACGCAGCACATTTAGCGCGAAACCGGCACCAAGGCCGAAGTACTGGCGGTTGCCTTTGTATTTGTTTTCGTGATAATAACCGGCACGCAGGAAAAACTGCTGGTTATAGGCATATTCGGCACCAATCGAGTATGTGATCTCGCGTAACTCCTCCTTGAATCCGCCAGGAGCATCATGGAATGACTTAAATATACCTGAAATCGACGACTCGTCTTTCCACTTCTGCAAAGCCTCCTCATAGGCTTGCTGGTTCTCGTAGTCGGCAAGCCGAGGCTTGGTGGGAACGAGCAACTTGTTGGCGTCGACCGAGAGCGTGAGGTTGTGGTAGTCGGCAAGTGGGAAGGTGAATGCCGTGCCCAACCGCAGATTGGTGGGCAGGAACGCCGGATCGTTGCCACCATTGTAACTCACCTTAGAGCCGATGTTGCTGATGTTCCATCCCCACGACCACTGGCACTCGTTGCGGCCTATAACGGGATAGGTGGTGAAATAGCCCGATATGTCGGCTGCAAATGCCGAAGCGCCACCGCTCTGATCCTGAAGCGACATGTCGCTGTATCCCAAGTCACTGTAGATGTAGCGCAAAGCCACACCCATAGAGAATTTCTCGCTCAGTTTACGCGAATAGCCCACATCCACCGACATCTCAAACGGGTTGACCGTCGACAATTTGTTGCCCTGGTCGTCGGTGTTGCTGATCTCGCCCAAAGAGAAGTAGCGCAACGATGCGCTCACGGCCTGGTTGTCGCTGCTGCCTATTTTCCAATAGCCGCTCAGATTGGCAAGAAAAATGTCGTTCACGATCTTGCGCAACCATGGCGTATAGGATAGCGACACGCCGGCTCCGCTATAGGCGAAGGCATATTTCGACGGATTCCAGAATTGTGAGTTGACGTCGGGGTCGGTTGCGACACCCAGGTCACCCATCGAGGCACCGCGCGCATCCGGAGTGATGCTCATCGAGGTCACGCCTGTGGTGATGGGGTTGAACTCGTTGCCCTTAATGTCGTCGTCGGCTGCGGCACTGAGTGTGCCGGTCGCCAA
>CAVIEK010000060.1:0-7762 GCA_963641805.1 Bacteroides fragilis | reverse complement strand
GCGGCGCTTACTATCAATGTGTGTGCTATTATCTTCATTCGGTTGAAAATATTATATTGCTTTACAATATTAAAAACTGCATTTATTGCAATTTATTGTGCCGGCTCGTGAAAAAGTGCCTATTGACCGCTTTTGCGTGCAGTGCGGCCAGTGTGCAAAAAGCCTCTGCGGGAGGCAGAGGCTAAAAGCTTTTCTATAAAGTGCCATTCGCAAATCGCGGGTGGCACTGGTGTGAGAATGTGCAGTGAATCAATTGTTGCGGTTGCCGCCAAAGATGCGCAACAGATAAAGGAACAGGTTGATGAAGTCGAGATACAGGCTCAAGGCGCCCATTGTGGCGAGTTTGCCGGTCTGTGTGGGATCCGACTCCATTGCCCACTGCTTGATTTTCTGAGTGTCCCATGCGGTGAGACCCACAAACACCAGCACACCAACCACGCTGATGCACCAGTCGAGGGCGCTGCTCACCATAAAGATATTGACGATGCTTGCCACTATCAGGCCGATAAGGGCCATGAACAGGAACGTACCCATCTTGGTGAGGTCCTGACGGGTGACGTAGCCGAAGATTGTCATTGCACCAAACACGGCCGATGTGATGCCGAATGTGAGCGCAATGGCATCGATAGAGTAGACCACAAAGATTGACGACAGCACGATGCCGTTGAGTATCGAGTAGCCATAAAACAATGCCGATGCTGCCAACTGGCTCAGGCGGTTGATAGCTCCCGAGAGCACTACCACCACTGCCAGCTCGGCGATGAGCAAGCCGAATGTGATGGCGCGGCTCGAGAATATGGTCGTGAATACTTCGGGCATTGCCAGCAGGCAAAGTGCCGACAGTGTGGTCACGAGCAGGCCGAGAAACATCTTGAGGTAGACGCGACGCATGATGCGGCTCACATAGGTGCGCATCGAGGCAGCGCTCTCGAGCTGGGCAACACTGCCATACCCCTGGTTGAATTGATTTCCGAAAATGTTCATAATCGTAATTTTAATTATTGTTGATATGGAGAGATTTGCAATAACCATGCCAATGCTGTTGCCAGGTAAACCATTGTGTGGTCGGTATGTCGGCAATTGCGGCACATTTGGGCCGGTCACATACGGTTAGGCACCTCAATGCCAAGGAGCGACAAGCCGCGCTTTATAATTTGCGCCACGGTAGCCGAAAGTTGCAACCGCAGTGCGCGCACGCTTGTATCAGCCTCCTTGAGGATACTGTAGTCGTGATAGAACTGGTTGTAGGCCTTGGCGAGCTCATACACATAGTTGGCAATGAGTGCAGGACTATAGCTGCGTCCGGCATCGCTCACGGCTGAGGCGAAGTCGGCAATGCGCTGAATGAGGTCGATCTCCTTCTCGTTGGGTTCTACTGCAGTGATGTCGGCGCTGAGGTCGGCTCCGTCGGCCTTGCGGAGCACCGACTGGATGCGGGCGTAGGTGTACTGGATGAACGGACCGGTGTTGCCGTTGAAGTCAATCGACTCACTCGGGTTGAAGAGCATATTGCGGCGCGGGTCTACCTTAAGGATGAAATACTTGAGCGCGCCGAGGCCTATCTTGGTGAGCACATCTTCTTTCTCGTCATCGGGCACACCCTGCAAGCGTCCTGGAGCATCGCTCATGGTGCGGGCGGTCTCCACCATCTCGTCCATAAGGTCGTCGGCATCAACCACAGTACCCTCGCGCGACTTCATTTTGCCGTTAGGCAACTCCACCATACCGTAAGAGAAGTGGATCAAGTCCTTGCCCCACTTGAAGCCGAGCTTGTCGAGCAAGAGCGAGAGCACCTGAAAGTGATAGTTCTGCTCGTTGCCCACCACATATATCATTTTGTCGATGGGATAATCCTCGTAGCGCAACTTTGCCGTGCCTATGTCTTGTGTCATATACACCGAGGTGCCGTCGCTGCGCAGCAGCAGCTTCTGGTCGAGGCCGTCGGCGGTGAGGTCGGCCCACACCGAGCCGTCGTCCTTGCGGAAGAATAGTCCCTTCTCCAGTCCTTCGAGCACCTTGTTCTTGCCCTCGAGGTAGGTATTGCTTTCGTAATATATCTTGTCGAAGTCAACACCAAGCCGCTTGTAGGTCTCGTCAAAGCCTGCATACACCCATGAGTTCATGGTCTGCCACAAGTCGCGCACCTCCTTGTCGCCTTCTTCCCACTTCTTGAGCATGGCGTGAGCCTCCTTGATGAGCGGGGCCTCTTTCTCGGCCTGTTCCTTGCTCATGCCTCCGGCTACCAGATCGTTGACCTCTGCCTTATAGTGCTTGTCAAACTCCACATAGAAATCGCCGATCAAGTGGTCGCCTTTCTTGTGTGCAGTCTCGGGTGTTACGCCGTTGCCCCACTTGAGCCAGGCGAGCATCGACTTGCAGATGTGGATGCCGCGGTCGTTGACGATATTGGTTTTCACCACCTTGTTGCCGTTGGCAGCCATGATGCGCGCAAGGCTGTATCCCAGCAGATTGTTGCGCACGTGGCCCAGATGCAGAGGCTTATTGGTATTGGGCGATGAGTACTCAATCATCACGAGTTTGCTGTCGGCTGTGACAGGTTTGAAGCCATAGTCGGGATCGGCACTGATGTTGTGCAGTACCTGGGCCCAGAAAGAAGGCTTGATGGTGATATTGAGGAATCCTTTGATGACGTTGAACTTCTCGACTGCGGCGCAGTTGGCGGCAAGGTATTCGCCTATCTCCTGAGCGGTGGCGTCGGGAGCCTTGTGAGATGCCTTGAGAAAGGGGAACACCACGATTGTGAGATTGCCCTCAAACTCCTTCTTGGTAGTCTGCGGTGTTATTTTCTCGGCAGGGAAGCTCACGCCATAAAGTTGTGCCACGGCCTGAGCGGTAGCTTGCGCTATAATGTTATCGATCGACATGTGGTTTTTAATATAGAGTTATATGATTTCATTTTTCAAGTGCGACAATGCGGGTGGTGTCAAGACGCGCTTGGCCCACCGCAGGCAATTGCGTTGCAAAGTTATATCAATCTTTTCAATTTGCAATCAACACAGAGGGCTTTTATCGCCCGCGTAGGGACGTAAGGGTGACGGTTCGTCCGGCGGCCGACGAGGCCGAGCACATCTGCGAGAGCACATCAAACGCGCGGTCGAGGATTGTGTCATGTCCTCGGCTGGCATCGCTGTCGGTCATGTCCACCTTCACGTCGGGAGCAACGCCGAACTCTGTGATTTGCCCCTGCGGATTGGTGATGGAGCATGCCGAGAAGCGCACCGTCCACCCGTTGGGCAACTCACTGGTAAACGGCAGCCCGCTGCCGCCACCTGTGGTGTCGCCCACCACTTTCACGTTGGGCAGACTCTTCATTATCGACACGAAGTTGTTGGTGGCACTGAACGATGCACGGTTGGCTATCACCACCACCGGCTTGGTGAAGTGCACGCGTCCCTTTGTGGGCTCAAAGTAATATTGGTAGGGCGAGGCAAAGGCATCGTGTGCCTTGCCTGTTTTGTGGGTTATGGCTCCGGCCAGTGTGCGCTCGGTGATGAATCGTCCCACCAGGGTCTCTACATTGGTCAAGTAGCCGCCGCCATTGCTGCGCACGTCTATCACAAGCCCGTCGGCACTTGCCAGATAGCTGAGTATAGCATCTAGATTGCCCTCCCCCACTGCGCTGGTGAAGTCGCCATAGTACATATAGCCATAGTTGTTGCTGAGCACCTGGTATTTGATGCCCGAAGTGCGGCGGTAGTCGAAGTTGAGGTAATACTGGTCGATGAGCCGCTGGTTGTAGTTCTCGGGATACTGTTCCCAAATCCAATAGCGCGAAACGTTGGTCGCCGATATCAGATTGGTGTGTCCGTCCTTCAGTTCCTTGAGCATTTCGGCACAGATGTCAAACAACTCAGTGCTGGTGATGCCTGTGAATATCTTTGCCCTATAGCGCTGCCCCACCTCGTTCCAGTCAATGTCTTTGTAGTCGAAGAAGCAGTAATGCTCATCAAGGATGGTCCACAGCGCGTCGAAGTTGCCGTAAGCGTCGTTGTCCCATTCGTCGTGAGGGTGGCACGAGTGCAGCACGGGCACGATGGCAATGGCCACCGTGGTGACGGCAGCGGCAAGGCAGTGTCTTATCTTACTATAGTGCATAACGTGGTGATTACGTTTTAGTACATTGCTCCAACAGTGTGTCTTTGTGCAGCTTTGCGGCGTGTGAGAGAAAGCCACTCACCCCCGATGCCGAGCACCAGACTGTGGGTAAACTCGTGGCAGTTGATTTGCTTGATCCATGATGTGGATATGCGTCCACGATAGCCGACACGCAGCACGGTGCCGCCAAAGTGAAGGTCGGCAGTGAGCAGGTTGGTCATGTCGAACCGGTTGCCCCACCATCCGAAGTTGGCGAGACCTTTGCGGTTGCCCACATAGATTTCATAATAGCTTTCATCATATTCGGGCGAAAAAAACACCCCGGCCACGGGCAATGTGGCCTGATACCGAAGTGTGACCGGCACGCGTCCGCCGCTGTTGACTGTGTAGGCGGCAAGTGTGCTCAGTCCCACGCACCAATGTATCTTCACCGACACCACATTGTTGCTGTTGATGGGTGTGTAGATGATGCCACCGCGGAACTGCGTCATGCCGCCAAGCTGCACCTGCAGGCCCTTGAGCCACACATCGGCCCAACGGCGCATCATTGCCCACCGCCCCTCGACCATGAGGGAATGCTCTGTGTGATTGCCTGCCGGATTGTGCAAGTTGCCGTAATCGACACCCGCCTCAAGCTGCATCACCCAGTTGTGCGGGTTGAAGCGCATGGCTTGCATGCGCTCATAACCGAGCCTCAGGCTGGTACCACGATATGTGACCGAGCTCACATAGGTGTCGAGCAGCGACTCGTGGCCGCCATCAAGCATGAACATCGACATCACAGGGCGCTCAACCTCGTCAGACGGCGGAACGCTATCGGCAGTGGTTGCCGAGGCGAGTGCCACACAGCCTAATGCCGCAAGCATGGCGGCGAGGCGCATCCTAATCGTCGGGATCATTGATTTCATCATCAGAGAACAGTCGTTTCTGCCCGGTGAGGCTGTCGCGCACGTCGTTTTGGTTGATTGGCAGGTCGGATGAGGCCTCAGCAGTATCAGCCCCTTCGACATCGGCTACGGCCGACGCCGGTTCATCAGCCGCATCATCAGCTTGGCGCGGCTCCACTTCAGTCACACTCTGGATTGTGTAGTTGCTCACGCGCTTGCCTTTAGCCTTCACCGACTTGACACCGATAAAGTCGTCGGCGTCGATGGTGATGGTGCCGCGGAACTCGTCGGCGCCGCCAAACCTCACCTCGAAGCGTGGATAAGGCTCGCTCGAGAGCAGCAGCAACTCCGACTTGGAATTGCCACCGAGCATGGTCTGTTTCTTGGCGCTGTCGTCGAGGGTGAACCGCTTAAGGTATAGGTAGCCCTTGTCGGCATCGTTGACCACGGCTGTCCACACACGAGAATTGTCATACTTCTCGATGCGCAGGATGCCGTCGTCGTAGTGGTTGCCGGCATCGATCGACGTGGTGTAGAAGTCACCGTTGCGCATGATCACAAGCACACGGTCATCGCCGCCAAACTTGCCGAGGCTGTTGCCGTGGGCCTCGTAGTTGAGGCGCAGCACATCAGGGTCAAACCACACCTCACGGTCGCCCAGCGTGCTTACGCCATGCTCCTTTAGCGAGATACGGTGTATCTCGTTACGCGTCACTATGTTGCCGCGCGCCTGCTTTCCCTTGATGGCAAGGTCGGCAAGGTCGATGTCGAATTGCAGTATCTTAAGCCGGAACTTGGGCTTGAGGGTGATGCGCAGCACCTCGGCCTCGCCATTGGGGTTAGCCGTGAACCACAGAACCTTGCTGCCCGGCTTGCCTTGTGTGAGGTCATATTCCTTGTCGCGTGTGATGCCGGTGACCGAGAAACGCTTCATGTAGGTGGTGCCGCCCTTGCCGTCGAGATAAAGCACATTGTAGATGGTGCGCTCGTCGTTACGCTTGAACACGTTGAGGTAGAGCACATTTTTGCCGACATAGATTTTGTCGTCGACTTTTATAACCTTGTACTTGCCGTCTTTGTAGAATATTATCACATCGTCGATGTCGGAACAGTTGCACACAAACTCATCTTTCTTCAAGCCAGTGCCTATAAAGCCGTCCTGGCGGTTGATATACAGTTTCTCGTTGGCTTCTGCTACCTTTGCCGCCACGATGGTGTCGAAATCGCGGATTATGGTGCGACGGGGATAGTTGGCACCATATTTTTTCTTCAGTCCCTCATACCAGTTGACGGTGTGCTCCACCAAGTGCCCGAGCTTATAGTCGATGTCGGCAATGCGGTCGTTGAGCATGGCGATGTTGGCATCAGACTTGGCGCTGTCGAACTTGGTGATGCGCCTCATCTTTATCTCGAGCAGACGCAGAATGTCGTCGCGCGTCACCTCGCGACTGAGCTTAGGCTTGAACGGATCGAGCCGCTTGTCGACGTGAGCCACCACGACATCCTCGTCGCGTGCCTGCTCAAATTCCCGATCCTTGTAGATTCGCTCCTCGATGAATATGCGTTCGAGCGATGCGAAGAGGAGTTGCTCGAGAGTCTCGGCCCGCTTCACCTCAAGCTCCTTGCGCAGGATTTCCTTGGTGTTGTCGACGCTGAAGCGTAACAGGTCGCTCACGGTGAGGAATTGAGGTTTCTCGTCCTTAATCACGCAACAGTTGGGCGAGATGCTCAGCTCGCAGTCGCTGAAGGCATAGAGGGCGTCGATGGCCTTGTCGCTCGATGTGCCTGGCTGGAGCTGGACCACTATCTCGGCTGTGTTCGAAGTAAAGTCGTCGACCTTGCGCAGCTTTATCTTTCCTTTTTCGCCGGCGCGGGTTATCGACTCGATGAGCGCGCCTGTGGTCTTGCCGAAAGGCAGGTCCTTGACCGAAAGCTTCTTGCTATCGATCTTATCGATTTTCGTGCGCACTCTCACCGATCCACCGCGCTCACCGTCGCGGTAGTTGCTCACGTCGACGTATCCGCCGGTGGGAAAATCAGGGTAAAGATGAAAATCCTCACCATGCAGATAACTAACCGCTGCGTCGATTATCTCGTTGAAGTTATGCGGCAATATCTTGCAGCTCAAGCCCACTGCTATACCCTCGGCCCCCATGGCGAGCAACAGCGGGAACTTCACAGGCAGTGTGATGGGCTCCTTCTTGCGACCGTCGTAGCTGGTGGTCCAGTCGGTCACCTTGGGATCATATACCACCTCAAGTGCGAACTCAGAGAGACGCGCCTCGATGTAACGTGCTGCCGCATTGCGGTCGCCAGTGAGGATGTTGCCCCAGTTACCTTGAGTGTCGACAAGCAGGTTTTTCTGTCCCAGCTGCACCAGGGCATCGCAAATCGAGGCATCGCCGTGCGGATGATACTGCATGGTGTTGCCCACGATGTTGGCAACCTTGTTGAATCGGCCGTCATCGAGTTCCTTCATGGAGTGCAGAATGCGCCTCTGCACAGGCTTGAGTCCGTCTTCGATGTGAGGCACGGCACGCTCAAGGATCACATAGGACGCATAATCGAGAAACCAGTTCTCGTACATTCCCGAAAGCTGCAGTTTTTTATCCTTAGGCACCTGATAGCTCGAGTGAAGCTCGGCACCCGAGCCTTCGGCTGCCGTTTCGTCGTCGAGCGGGTCGTGGCGTTGGTCGTTATCTTTCATATATATGGTTGCTGCACATATGCCAAACGCGCTGCGGCATGCTTGCTGCAGC
>CAVIEK010000059.1:0-13822 GCA_963641805.1 Bacteroides fragilis | reverse complement strand
TTTTGATTCCAAGGTATATTGCGTACCTTTGCTCTGAAGTCAGTTGTTTGTACATAGCAATGCAAAATTAATTGATTTTAGGGAGGCTCCGGCCTCCTTTTCTTGTTTTCACATTGCTGTCGGACGCTCATGGGGACTTTGCGTCCCCGCCGCTCAGGCTCCCCTGCAGTGTTTTTCATGCATTTACGCCTCAAAACGTTGCACTTCTATTTGGATTCTGCACACACTCGCACAATTTGACGGCAATTTTGCCGTTTAGGCGCGCATTGCCGCACATCGCAACGGCTCATCCCTTCCCCGCGCAGCACAAATGGCAGACGCGCACCGGCTCCATTTGGAATGGATGCACCGATGCGCGCCTGCTTTATTCTTACAATTTTATTTTACGACCAGCTTGGCCGGGCGAGAGCTGTTGGCTGCAGTGAGCACATACACGCCGCCAGGCAACAGGATGCGGTCGTCGGACTGAAGCGAGCCGTAAGATGCCACGAGGACACCGCTCGCGCTATAGACGCGCACGGCCTTGAGCGGCTCGCCGCATTTAACGAGCACTCCGCCGTCGACAGCGATAAACGACACGGGGCGGCTGGCCTCGACGCCGGTTATGCCACTTGCGTCGATGGTTACAACGTTGCTCTCAGGCGACGAGTAGCCTAGGCGGCAAGAGTGCACCGAATAGGTGTGCGTCTCACCCGGGTGACGGTCGTTGAAGGGGTAGCTCGTCTCTTCGGAACGCACCTCGTCGCGGCTCACGATAGAGCCGTCGCTGCCGTAGACGGTGCGGGTGACCATGTAATAGTCGACACTGTCGGCGCTCTCGGTCCAAGTGGCCACATAGCTCGAGTCAGTAATCTCCTGAGCGGGAAGTGCAGTGACTTCCGACAACGTGGGCACGGGCTTGCACTGCGCGTTAAGCTCCACGCCCACGCTGCCCACCAGCCCGCCGTCGCTCACGAGCAGCTTAGCGCGGTGCTGTCCCAGGGTCGTGGGGGTGTAGGTGATTGTGAGCGGATAGCCGTCGGCCGAATTGGCCTGAGATCGGTCGACCGAAGTCACCGGAATAGAGAACATCTGGTAATCGTAGCGGTAGAGTTGCAGACTCAGGCTATTGCTGATGTCCTTGCCCTTTATCCACAGTGTGAGGTTGAGACTCTTGCCCAGCGCCACCTCGCCAAAGTCGAGCACGGTGCCCTGGGTGGGCGTGATGAGTGTGGGCTCGCCTTGGGTCGATGTGGTGTCGTCGACATTGTAGACCTGCCCGGCCTTGTCGCCCCAGATGTATTCAACCAGCTCGGGGTGATCGATAAAGGGGTTGCGGTTGTTCTGGATGCGATACACGGCATCGTTGCGTGCCGTCTCCTTGTCGCTCACCGGATCCTGGCGCGACCACTTAAGCAGCAGCTTTATTGACCAGTCGTTGAGTGTGAGCCACGAGCTATTGCTGACCATGTAGGTATATTTCCACTGGTAGTCCTGGTAGCAGGTGGCCATATAGAAATAGGTGCGTGCAAAGTCGCCCTTGTAGCGGTCGTCGGGCTCAAAGACCGAGCCGGCGCCGCCCCCCTGTCCGCTCACGGGCGAGCCCACGCGGGTCACCCCATTGTCGAACGAAACTGTGGACACCTCACCAAGCGGCCAGTTGCTCTTTGCCATGTTGGCAGGGCCGTCGGCGGGATAGAGATGGTTGAGGTCGGTATAGGCGTTGACCTCGGTACCGCCCCACCAGCTCTTGGGAAACGAGTGTTCCTTGTGCATGCCATACACCGAGCGCGTGCCGTTGAAGTAATAGGTATTGTCGCTATACATGTCCCACACCTGCTGCTTGTTGTCGGAGCGGCAGTCGGTACTGGGGAAATATGCCCACAAGTTGTCATATGTGACCACAGTGTGATTGGCCACGATGTCGTGCACGGCATTTTTAAGAGCTTGGCCCGACTTGCCGTTGAGCGAGGAGTAGTATCCAGCAGGCACGGCAGCCTGAGCCACGATTATCGCTGCCAGAGCCACGCTTGCGGCCAGCAGGCGACGAAAGGTTGATGTAAAGTCACGTTCAGTCATCGGTCTTGAGAAGTTATATATTTATAAATATCAATTTCTTAAAGCGGCCTTGCGCCACAGCGGCACCTGTGCGGCCCGAAAAAGCGCAAAGTATGCAAAGGTATGCAATTTTTTTCTACAGTGCAATAGTCAACCACATCCACCAAGGCATGATTAACAGCCATCTATGGCAATGTGGCCACCGCAGGCGGCAAGCGGCGGCAGTGAGTGTGAGGCGGCGCGGCGCCGTGCTGTTGCGGGAGTGGGTGGATTTTATTAAATTTGCCTGAAACAAAACGCAAACTGACGATATGCCATACTTTTCAGTGATAGTGCCGGTGTATAACCGGTGTGACGAGGTCGACGACCTGCTCAAGAGCCTTGCGGCCCAGTCATGCAAGGACTTTGAGGTGATGATAGTGGAAGACGGCTCCACCCAGCCATGCCGCGAGGTGGTTGAGAAATGGGCAGGCGAGGTCGACGTTCACTACTACTACAAGGACAACGAGGGGCGGAGCATAGCCCGCAACTACGGCATTGAGCGCGCCAGTGGCAGCTACTTCGTGTTTTTCGACAGCGACTGCGTGATACCGCCCAACTACTTCGCTCGGCTCAGCTCGGCGCTCAAGCAGCACTACGTGCCATGCTTCGGCGGCCCCGATGCGGCGAGCAGCGACTTCACACTGGTTCAGAAAGCCATCAGCTTCTCAATGACAGCGTTCCTCACCACCGGCGGCATACGCGGCGGCAAGGTGCAGCTCGAGAAATTCGTGCCCCGGTCGTTCAACATGGGCTATTCGCGCCAAGTGTGGGAGAAGGTGGGTGGCTTCCGCGAGATGTTCAGCGAAGACATCGACATGAGCACCCGCATCCGCAAGGCCGGGTTTGCCATCAGCCTCATCCGCGAGGCGTTTGTGTATCACAAGCGGCGCACAAGCCTGGGCAAGTTTGCCCGCCAGACCTACGTGTTCGGCATGTCGCGCATCACGCTAAAGCTGCTCTACCCCGACTCGCTCAAGCTCGTGCACTGCCTGCCGGCGGTGTTCGTGATAGGGTGCGCCGCACTGGTGGTGCTGTCGCTGGCATGGCACTGGTGGGCCATACTGCCACTGGTGCTCTATGTGGCCATGCTGTGGCTGAGCGCGCTGGTGTCGACCCGCAGCCTCGTCATCTCGCTGCTTGCCATCGTCACAAGTTTTGTGCAGCTCGGCTCCTACGGCATAGGGTTCATCCAGGCGTTCACATGGAAGATTCTGTTGCGCCACGGTCGCGACATCGAGCAGGAGATAGCCATGCGCAAAGGAAAATAGCAACCCCAAGCCCCACACCCCATGGACAAAACCCACCACATCGACTGCCTGGAGCAGCCCAAACCCACCGACGAGTGCAAGTCGCTGAAAACCACCACCGCTGCCGAAGACCGCCCGCGGGAGAAGGCCCTCACGCAGGGATTCCAGTCGCTCACCAATGCCGAGCTGCTTGCCACCATCATAGGCACCGGCGTGCGCGGCTGCTCGGTTGTGGACCTGTGCCAACGCATCATGACGAGCACCGACAACCGCCTCTACAACCTTGTGCGCCTGTCGATGGCCGAGATCAAGAAGTTTCCCGGCATAGGCGAGGTGAAAGCCATTCAGATATGCTCGGCGCTGGAACTTGCCCGCCGCTATCAGAAAGAGCCTTATGTGGACGGATTCCAAATATGCAGCAGCGACGACGCCTACCGCTATCTGCGCCCCGACATGGACAGCCTTGACCACGAAGAGATGTGGATGGTGCTGCTCAACAGGGCAAAGCGGGTGAAGGGACGGGTGCGCATCAGCTCGGGCGGAGGCTCGGCCACGGTGGCCGACGTGAAGCAGATATTGCGACGGGCACTCGAGCGGCAGGCCGACGGCATTGTACTGGCGCACAACCACCCGAGCAACAATCCCATTCCCAGCCGAGCCGACGATGACATAACCAGACGCATCGCCGCCGGCTGCCGGGCAATCGACATCGAGCTCGTGGACCACATAATAGTGTGCCGGCAGTCGCACTACAGCTATGCAGACCACGGCAGGCTGTAGTGGCACGGCCAGACATACAGAAAGGAAACTGCGCAAGCACACATTTACACCCACCGAAAGGCGAAAACAACAAATCACCCAAAACTGAGGCAAGCGCCATGCATTTTGGGGTTTTCTTCATTTTTCAGCAATCCTGCTTTCTCACACGAGGCCGGCGGCAACATGAAAACCGAACACATTACCAGCAAGAAAGACCCGCGGATGCCAAATGAGAAAGAATGGAATCCCATGTAGTAAAAAATGCTGCTGCCGGACTTTTCGGCACAGTATGCGGCGCAACGATTAAGAATTTGACACTTAAGAATGTTACAGTAAAAAGTTCTCACTACGCAGGTGCCATTGTTGGCTACTCATCTACAGGCTACAAGAATACAATCGAGGGCTGCACCGTTGACGGCGCCACAATCACCTCAACAGCCGAGTGGATAGGCAATGAGTACGACAACGGCGACAAGGCAGGCGGCATCATGGGCTTCCTCAATTTCGGTTATGCAAGAAACAACACTGTTAAGAACACAACAATAACTGCCTATCGCGATCTTGGCGGCATCATCGGCTGCGCAGGCGTTAGTGCTCATGGAACCACAATAGAAGCCGCTAAAAGCCAGATAAGTGGCAACAAGATTGAGAATGTCACGCTTGTCGTTGACAAGACGCAGAACTACAAAAGCTACACCTTGCGGGATCAACACAATGTGGCCAACTATGTCGGCAGAAACGAAACGCACAGTGATGACGCAAAAAGCAAACGAATAACAGCCAAGAGCTATTTGCGTCGACCCACATAGTGTGGCCACCCATGTCCCCATTAAAAGAGCGGTTTGGACACTGCCAGCACACATTTATTGCAGTCATATACCCAAAGCTTGGGCGAAAAGTACTAATTTTGCAGCAGAAAGGAGCGGAAGCATCTGTGGATCATCCATCCACCCCGCCACATAATCAGCATTGACGCAATGATAACATTTCCAAACGCGAAAATAAACCTCGGCCTCAACATCGTGAGCCGCCGAAGCGACGGTTACCACAACATCGAGACGGTGTTCTACCCCATAGGGCTGAACGACGTGCTCGAGATAGTGCCCGCACATGATGGAGAGAACACCACCCTGCAGTGCTATGGCCGCACCGTGGACTGCCCCACCGAGAAAAACCTGGTGATGAAGGCCTACCGCCTGATGGAGCGTGAGGCAGGAGCGCCGCCTGTGGCGATGTACCTCTACAAGCACATCCCCGACGGTGCCGGACTCGGTGGAGGCTCAAGCGACGCCTCGGCCACGATGCTGATGGTGAACGAGATGTTCGGCCTCGGGCTGAGCCGGGAGCGCCTTGCCCAAATGGCTGCCGGCATAGGTGCCGACTGCCCGTTTTTCATCTACAACAGCCCGATGAAAGCCACAGGCATAGGCGACGTGCTCAAGCCCGCACAAGTGGATTTGAGCGGTATGACCATGCTGCTCGTGAAGCCAGAAGTGAGTGTGCCCACAGCCGTGGCCTACTCGCGCGTGACACCGGCACCGGCAGCAACCGACCTGTGCAGCCTGCTTGCCCGGCCTGTGGCCGAATGGGAAGACGCCGGCGTGAAAAACGACTTTGAGCCGAGTGTGATGGGCACCTACCCCGAACTTGCCGCCATCAAGCAAAACATCAGGCAAAGCGGAGCCGCCTATGCGGCGATGTCGGGGTCGGGGTCGGCTATATTCGGGCTCTACGACAGTGCCAATATGGCAGAAGAGGCCGCCAAGGCATTTGCCCACACGACCCATTATGTCATAGCATTGTAAATAATGTGAAAAAAACTGCCGCCACCTGCACGCAAGGCCACGGTGGCAGTGTTTTTGATATGACTGATTGACAGACACCACAAAAAAACAAGACAAAAAAAGGACACTATAATATGAGCAAAGAAAAGAAAGAGGCAAAAGCCGCCCAGCAGCAGAAAGCTGCCGAAAAAGAGGCCGAAGCCACACAACAACAAGCAGAAGAGACCGAAGTAAACGGCGAAGAGGCCACAACCGAGGCCGAAGGCAAAGCCGAGACCAAGGAAGAGACTGCCGAAGAGAAGGTAACCCGCCTTGAGGAGGAACTCGCCAAAGAGAAAAAGGAATACCTGTTTCTGATGGCCGACTTCGACAACTACCGCAAGCGCACCCTCAAAGAGAAGCAAGACCTTGTGAAAAACGGCTGCGAGAAGGCGCTTGCCGACCTGCTGCCCGTGGTCGACGACTTCGACCGCGCCCTTGCCACCCTTGAGAAGGCCGACAACATCGACGCAGTGCGCGAGGGAGTGGAACTCATCTACAAGAAATTCACAAAATATCTCGACAGTTATCAGGTGAAAGCCATGGAGTCGACGGGAAAGGAATTTGACACCGACCTGCACGAGGCAGTAACCACATTCCCCGCCCCCACCGACGACGACAAGGGCAAGGTGATCGACACCGTGCTCAAAGGCTACACGCTCAACGACCGCGTGCTGCGCCACGCAAAAGTGGTGGTGGGCCAGTAAAGCGGCCTGCGGCAACGGCAACAGCCAATTGCCAGAAGACACAAAAGGAGATTATCAATTTTCACGATGGAACAGAAAAGAGACTATTATGAAGTGCTGGGCGTAAGTAAAAGCGCCACAGACGAAGAACTGAAGAAAGCATACCGTAAACTCGCCATAAAATATCACCCCGACCGCCAGCAAGGCAAGAGCGACGAGGAGAAGAAAGAGGCAGAAGAGCACTTCAAGGAGGCCGCTGAGGCCTACGACGTGCTCAGCCATCCCGACAAGCGCCAGCGCTACGACCAATTCGGTTTCGCAGGCAACCAGGCCGGCGGCGGATTCTCGGGCGGCGGCATGTCGATGGAAGACATATTCACGCAGTTCGGCGACATATTCGGCAGCAGCTTCTTCGGCGGCGGTTTCGGCGGTTTCGGCGGAGGCAGCCGCGGAGGCAGCCGCGTGAACCGCGGCACCGACTTGCGCATACGCGTGCGCGTGAACATGCAAGAAGTGGCCCACGGATGTGAGAAGAAGCTAAAGATTCCGCGCATGGTATCGTGCGCTGCATGTAACGGAACAGGCGCCAAGGGCGGCACGGCACAGTCGACATGCCCCACCTGCCACGGCACAGGCTATGAGATAAGGGTGCAAAACACCATGCTCGGCCGCATGCAGACGCAGTGCCAGTGCCACACTTGCGGAGGCAAAGGCAAGATGATAAAAGAGCGTTGCCCCGAATGCGGAGGCGAGGGACTGATACGCAAAGAAGACGTGGTGACCGTGAACATACCGGCAGGCGTGGCCGACGGCATGGTGCTGCAAATGAGCGGCAAAGGCAACGACGCCCCCGGCGGTGGCATTCCCGGCAACCTGCAGATAGTGATTGAGGAGGAACGTGACGAGCAACTGCTGCGCGACGGCGACGACTTGGTATACAACCTGATGCTCGACTTCCCCACAGCAGCCCTTGGAGGCAAAGTGGAAGTGCCCACCGTGGACGGGCGCGTGCGCGTGACCATAACCCCAGGCACCCAGCCGGGCCGCGTGCTCAGACTGCGCGGCAAGGGTCTGCCCTCGCCCAACGGCTACGGCACAGGCGACCTGCTGGTGAACGTGATGGTGTATGTTCCCGAGAAGCTCAACGCCGAGGAGCGGCGCGCCATTGAGGCAATGCGCAACTCCGACAACGTGAAGCCGTCGGAATCGATACGCAAGCGCATATTCAGCACCTTGCGCCACATATTCGACTGACACGAGCAAAAGAACCGAGGCATGCCACCAACGGGCATGCCAAGCGACATAAGAATCCATAGTTGATAAGAATTTAGGTTAGCCGGAGCAGACAAAAGACTTTAATTTTGGGCATGCTCCGGCTTTTTTTCATTATAAAAAAAGGACACACAACAATGCGACGCAGCCACAACCATAACGTGCCGCAAATGGCGGCAACCTACACCGATTTCCTTGTGCGCGACGGCGAGGAGGCTCCCCTGCTCGACTTTGTGATGCGCAAGCTGTCGGGCATTAGCCGCAGCAAAGCCAAGGCCATTCTCGCCAACGGCGGTGTGCTCGTCGACGGCAAGTGCGTGACCCGCCACGACTATGCTGTGACAGCGCGACAGCTGGTGCAGGTGAGCAAGCGGCGCAATGCCGACAGCGGCACACGCCAGGGACGCCGACAGCAGCGAGAGCAATACTTCAATGTGGTGTATGAGGACCGCGACGTGATAGTGGTCGACAAGGCCGAGGGAGTGCTGTCGATGGGAGTGGGAGCCTCAAGCCTCAACATGAAAGACCTGCTCGACCACTACTTTGCCGAGACCCACCAGTTTTGCCGTGCCCACGTGGTACACCGCCTCGACGTGCGCACGTCGGGGCTGATGATGTATGCCAAGAGCGTGGAAGTACAGCAGGCCCTGGTGAACAACTGGCGCGACTTGGTGACCGACCGCCGCTATGTGGCCGTGGTAGAGGGGGCGATGGAGAAAGACCACGGCCATGTGGAGAGCTGGCTCAAAGACACCCCGTCGATGCGCATAGTAAGCTCCCGCACCGACAATGGCGGCAAGTGGGCCAGCACCGACTGGCGGCTGCTCGGCAGCAACGAGCGCTATTCGCTCATAGAGCTGCATCTGCACACCGGCCGCAAAAACCAGATACGCGTACATATGCGCGTGCTATGCCACCCGGTAGTGGGCGATCGCAAATACGGCAGCAGCAGCGACCCGGCAGGACGCATGTGCCTGCACGCCTTCCGTCTCGCCTTCAGGCATCCCGTAACAGGCGAGGAACTTCATTTCGAGACCCCCTATCCCGAGGCGTTCACCCGCCTGGTGAAGCCATGCACCGAATGATCACGATCCTTTTGGACAGAAGGACAAAAGCAATGGGGCGGTAGATTTTTTACGTCTCACAGATTATCACTGATATTTTTAGGACTACATTTGTGAGGTTGGGCGCTTGGGTTACGTAGAGAACCACGCCACACGCCGACAAATAACCTACAGGAGCCGTGCAGAATCAGATTCCGCACGGCTCCTGCCGTTATTTGGGTTGGTTACTGTCTTGGTAACCGTTATTTCACGATTTTCTTCGTTGTGGCCGAAGTGCCGTCGTCATAGACGGTGCGCTCAACCACCACGGTGCCTGCAGCAGGCTCTGTTACCTTGCGGCCAAGAGTGTCGTAGTAGTCAACCGATACCACAGTGCGGTAAGACTCAGTACCGTCGATGCCGGTAACCCTCTTAACCACGGCCTTGTTAGATGCGGCCGACTCACCACGATTCTTGATTACAGCAGTGACCACATAGGTGAATTCATCGCCACTGGGCAGCTGGCTGTCGGTGAAACTTGTGGTCGACACAAGGTCGGTGTTGATCTTCACGCCATCGCGATACACGTTGTAGCCCTCGAGCTCACCCTTTTGGCCATCGCTGGCGGGAGTGTAGGTCACATCGTCGATAAAGAGCGAGTAGGCCGAGTTGGATGTGCATCGTATTGCGAAATACTTGGCGCCCTCAGGCAGAGTGAAGTAGAACTTAGTCCAATCAGTAGTCTGAATTGCAACTTCCTCACCAATCTGCTTAAAGCTTGAGATCTCGGTGTCGGTAGTTGAATAGAGCACTTGGAACGTTTCGGGATAAGCCTTGGTGAAGCAGCGTGCATAGAACGAGATGTCCTGCTCGATGCCAGACAAGACGGGCGAGATGGCCCAGTCGTTGACCACACCCTCGTTGTAGAGGTACATGTTAGACAGATACTTGGTTCCCGACTTGGCTGCATAGAGAGCCTTGAGAGTTTCGTTAGAGAACACAGCGTTGGAAGCGTCCATTACGAAGAAAGACTGACGCGACTCATAGTCGATGCCCGGGAGGCTGAATGTGTTGGGACCGCCGATGGGTTTCTGATCGACATCGACAAACGTCCAATCGCCAAACTTGGTGGGGAACGCATCCTTAGTGTCGGCGCTCTCGAATGTTTCGGTATAAGCGGCAGGAACGATGTTGTCGAGGTTAGGAGCAGTCCACTTGAGGCTTACAGAACCGTCGTTGTTGGCCGAGCCCTCGAGAGATGTCGGGGTGGGCAAGACAGGCAGCTTGGCGATTACCTCAATGGTGTCGGTTGAGTTGTTGTCGGCCTTCTGGTCACCGTCGGCCGATACCAGACCATAGAAAGTGTTGGTAGCGTCGTCGATGTTAGTAAACGTGTGCTTGAACACCACTTGCTTGGAGTCGTCGGCAGCAATAGTTGTCAGAGTAGAGTCGGCAATGGCCTTGTCGTTGCAATAGAGGGTTACCTTCACGTTGTTTACAGCAGCCAAAGCATTGTTCTCGACAGTGACAGCCACATCAAACTCCTCGCCTGCCTCAGCCTTAGAGGGGGCAGAGATGCCTGTGGCAGCCACATCGCAAGACACAGCCTCGTCGATCTTAACATTGTCGAGGAACATGTGGGTATAAAGGTTAAGATGGCCCACCCAGCGCAGCTGCACTTCCTTGCCGGCATAAGAGTCGAGCGGAATCGAGATGCGATTCCAGCCGGTGTGTGGCAGAGAATTCTCGACAAACGATTTGAGAGTAGTCCACGACTTGCCCTTGCCGTCGGTGCTGATTTGCACGTCGAGCACATTGACATCGTCGACATCGATATTGTAGTTGTAGAATGTCAAGGTGGGTTTCTTAAGGCCAGAAAGGTCAATCTTGCCAGTGGTGAATGCGCTGACAAAGGTATCGAAACCGAAGAACACGGCATAACCGTTGTCGTGGTCATAGGATGTGAAGTCGCTTATCGACGCATCGTTGCCCAGAGCCCACACATAATAGCTGTTGCCCACGATTGCCTCAGCAGCCCAAGGATGGCTTGTCATGGCACCTGCAAACGACTCGGCATAAGGAATCTTGTCGGGGTTGCCGACTGCGATCACATCGGTGGTCACACCGGCACTCCTGCCCACGCGGTCGTTGGCATAAACCGAATAGGCCACAAACTTCTGCTCACCATCGGTAGCCTTATAGGTGAATTTCTCACCTGAGATGCTATCGGCAACCACAGTCTCATTGCCCTCATAGTCGTAGACAGTGACCGTGTAGTTGTAGACGCTGGAGTTGAGTTTAGATCCGTTGACGTCGGCAGCCGGGGCTTCCCAAGAGATGTTGACGGTACCCAGAGCGCTCTTGTCCTCGTTGATGTTCAAATTACGCACGGTGTCGGGAACTCCGATACCCACAAATATATTGAAGGTGGCAGGGATGCCGGCATTGCCGTTGAGATAAGAAGTGAACGTGTAGTTGTGTGCACCGTCTTTCTCGTCGGTATCCGTGAATGTGCATTCCTGACCAGCTGCCATAGAGCCGAATTGCTTGAGGAGCACACCATCCTTGGCCACAACTATGCTGTCGACCTTGGAGATTGCATCGCCCTTGAGATTCTTAACTGGTGCGGTGAACTTGACATTGACGGCAACGGCACCTGTGGCGTCGTGCTCAACAACGGGCACACCCACTGAATCGGGAGCCTCGCCTGGAATACCTGCGCTGATTTCGATATTGTCGGCATAGAGGCCAAACATGTTGGCATCGCTCACATAGTGGATGCCGAAGTAGTAAATGCCGTCGGCAGGAGCTTTGAAGAATGCCGAGGGAGACGAAGTGGAAAAGGCATCGAGAGTAACGGTATCGACAAGGGCAACAGTCATGCCCTCGACAGTGGGAGCCGTTCCGGCCTTGACCTCGAAGCGCTCATTGTAGCGCTGCTTGTTGATTGCGTCGAAACTGAAACGGTAGGTCTCGCCGGCCTTGAGTTGCACTGGAGGAGTGATGAGCCAGTCATCGCCCTTGTTCTTCGGGCTGTAGGTGGCACGCATTGAGGCCGTGCTTGCAAAGTAGGCCCAAGTGCGCTTGTCGTTGTTGGCATCGATGATGGTGTAGCCGGCAGCATCGCCAGAGCCGTCGAAGGTCTCCTTGTAAGGAGGAACGATCGTGCCGAAGGCCACGCCATTAGAAGATCCATATTTCGATTCCAGACCATTCCTGGTGGTGGCCTTTACGTTATAGTACACCTTGGTGAAATTGCTGCCGGCCTCGATTTTCTCAGAGAAGTTGGTGTCGTAGCCGTCATACACCTGCACCCCGGCCGGCATGCGCAGCACGGTGTAGCGTATGCTATCGGCATCGAAGTAGTAGCGGTCGGCACCTTCCGAGGCTTGCCAAGAGAGTTTGGCTGTATCGCCCGAAGTGACGAGAGTAATCTTGGTGGGAGCGTCAGGGGCGGCCGAGCCGATGAAAAATTTGCCCGAAGTGGCAACAGGAGCGCTGCCAACCTCATTGGAGAGAGCCACATTGAACGCTACGTATCCGCGCTCTCTTACTGTGATAGGAACCGACACTTGCTCGCCATAGGCTGCTGTGCCCTTCACGGTGTCGCTGATGCTTGAAGAGACAACATAGTTGACTGTTCCAGTGGCTGCGTCGCCATTGTAATATGTGGCGGGCACCACAAAGCTGACAGTACCGCTAAGCGATCCATTGGGGAAGTTGACCGACAGTCCGGTGGCTGAGGCAGGGGCATGATCCTCGGCAATGGGAGTGGGGATGAACATACCGCAGATTTGAGTGTTGTCATCGTAGCTCACGATGAAAGTGGCTGCGGCTGTTGCGGTGTTGATCTCATAGAGCGATGACTTGCTGTCCTCGGTGAGAACCGCGTAGAACATACGGTCGCTCTTGACATCGATAGTGGCCGATGACACATAGTATGGCTTGAGGCCAGTGTTGCCCACCACAGTTGTAGAACCGTTTGAGAGGTCGACCTTGAGCAGTTGTCCGTTCATGTCGATGGCATAGCCAGTGCCTTTGCTGTCGATGGCCAAGGCATTCCACTGGTCGGGAAGGTCGGCAATCTTAGTGCGCGTCACCTTGTCGTAGTCGACTGTACCGAACACATAGCCGGTGCCTTCCGATTCCTCCTTGAGGAAGCAGCCATACACTTTCTTGTCGACCGGGTTATAAGCCACGTCGGATGCGCCGAGACCAATGGGCAGGTTGTCGTCGCTGGCAATGCGCTTGCCCGAGCTCCAGTTGTCGGTGTAGACTGTCCATAAGGCATTGGAGAAACGGCTGCTGCTGCCCACAGCCTGATGGCAGAAGTAATAATACTTGTGGTCAAAAGCCACACCACCATAGTTAGCCCACACATAATCATACTTTGTAACGAACGCCTGGTCTTGCGCAGTCGACAACTTTGCTATGCGGCTGTTGCGGGCAACGGTAGTGTAAGTAGTCACCGATGCATACAGGTCGGGGTAGGTGGCGTTTGCGTCAGCCTTTGCGATTGGTGCGGCACTGACTGCTTTAGCCGCAGCCGACTGTGATTTTGCCTTGACCATAATGCCGGGTTTCTTGGCGTCGGCATTGACGTAGCGAAGCGGAGTGAACGTCGCTGTAGCCTGAGAAGAAGCCTTGTGGTAAACCGAGGTGGCCGAGCTGGTATTGTGGTTCACCCGGGTCTTGGCCATTGCGTCTGGCGGTGTTGCAGCCGTGCCCGTAAAGGCAAGCAGAGCTACAACAGCCGTTAACAAGAGCGTAAGTTTTCTCTTCATAATTGATAATAGTAACATTATGGCTCATTGAAAAAAAACAAGCAGGCAGCGAAGAGCCAATTGCCGCCACATGCCATGAAAAGATTGTAGAATTTCTTCTGACTTTGCCCCCACAATGGGCACAGCAAC
>CAVIEK010000058.1:4872-13957 GCA_963641805.1 Bacteroides fragilis | reverse complement strand
TTTATGGACCGTGTGTTCTACTCGGCTGGCTGCAAACTGGCATGGAAACCGGCAGCTGCAGTGGTCAGTTGCCGTCGTGGCGGTGCCACCGCCACGTTTGACGTGCTGAACAAATACTTCAGCATCAACAACATGCCTATTGTAACTTCGCAATACTGGAACCAGGTGCACGGCAACACTCCCGACGAGGTGCGCCGCGACCTTGAGGGGCTGCAGACCATGCGCACCCTTGCGCGCAACATGGCCTGGATGCTTCAATGCATCGAGGCAGCACGCGCACAAGGCATTGTCCATCCTGAGATGGAACCGAGACAAACGACCAATTTCATAAAGTAAGGAATCAGAAATCAGCATAGCCGAGCTGGCACAAGACAAATGGACTGGGGGGGCGTGCTGTGCAACCGCGCCACACGCGGTCAGGGTTTCACAAGCAAGGCACTAAGCTCATAAAGGAGATAGATGGGCAGGAACACTATCATCAGCGTAAACGGGTCGCCCGTGGGGGTGATTACTGCGGCCAGGAAAAGCAGCGCCACTATGGCATGGCGGCGATAGGTGCCGAAGAATCTGCGATGCAGCACACCCAAGTTGCCAAGCAACCATGCGAGCAGTGGCAGTTCAAACACCACACCCATTATGAATATCATCATCAGGAAAGTGTCCATGTAGCTGTCGAGCGAAATCTGGTTGGGCACCATGTCGCTCACCTGGTAATCGGCAAGGAAACGCAACGTGACGGGAAACACGGTAAAGTAGCCCACTGCCACACCAAGGTAGAACATGAGTATTCCCACGCAAAAAGCCAGACGCACACCATGGCGCTCACGCTCATAAAGAGCCGGGCGCACAAAAGTCCACAACAGATATAGTACCACAGGAAAAGCAAGCACAAGCGCGAGCCAAAACGACGTGGACATGTGGATGAAAAACTGCGAAGCCAGCTGAATGTTGATGAGGTTGACATGAAAGCCCTGCGTGGAAAACTGCGGCGCAAACGGAATGCCAGCGGTGATGCGCTCAAACAGGCGGTAGAGCACAAAGTCGCCGCGGCACGGAGCTAAGATCACGCTGTCGAATATCTGTGGCATATAGGCAAACATCACCACAGTAAACACGACAAGAACCACGACAATCTTGATGAGTACCGCGCGCAAGGCATCGAGATGGTCCCAAAAGGACATCTCGGGCAATGTTTCGTTTGATTTTTCAGACAAAGTGAGGACTATGGTTTACTTTGACCTGTTTTCCTTTTGCTCTTGGCGGTCGGCATCCTTCTTGGCGTTAAGCTCGTCGAACTCATTGATGGGACGCTTGATTTCGTCCTGTACTTCATTAAGCCCCTCCTTGAATCCACGCACACCTTTACCAATACCCTTCATGAGTTCCGGTATCTTGCGACCGCCAAACAGGAGCAGCACTACAAGTGCAAGGAGCACAATCTCACCTGTGCCCAGGTTTAAAAAAAGCAATATTGAATTGAGTGTCATTGGTTTGCAAATTATGATAGTTGTACACTTAGTTGAGTGCCGCGCAAGCATTTTGCCCCACTGCAAAGCAAAGTTAGCGAAAAGAATTGATTTTAATCATAAAATATATTACCTTTGTCGCAAATACGGAATTTTTTCTTTAATAATATTATAACGAAACGTTTATGAAAGCTTTTGTATTTCCCGGCCAAGGCGCGCAATTTGTGGGTATGGGCAAAGACCTATATGAGAACAACGCGCAGGCCAAAGAGCTGTTTGAGAAGGCCAATGAGGTGCTCGGATTCAGAATCACCGACCTCATGTTCAACGGCACAGAAGACGACCTGAAGCAGACCAAAGTTACCCAACCAGCCGTGTTCCTGCACTCAGTCATTCTCGCCAAGACCTTAGGCGAAGAATTCAACCCCGATATGGTAGCAGGTCACTCGCTCGGCGAGTTCTCGGCCCTCACCGCAGCAGGAGTGCTGCCCTTCGAGCAGGGTCTGCAGTTGGTTGAGACCCGTGCTCTTGCCATGCAGAAGGCCTGTGAGGCCACCCCGTCGACCATGGCTGCCATCATCGGCCTCCCCGATGAAAAGGTGGAAGAGATATGCGCCACAGTGAGCGGTGTGTGTGTTCCGGCCAACTATAACTGCCCCGGACAGGTGGTGATATCGGGTTCGTTCGACGCCATCAACGAGGCATGCGAGAAGTTCAAGGCAGCCGGTGCCAAGCGCGCCCTTCCGCTGAAGGTGGGCGGCGCATTCCACTCGCCACTGATGGAGCCGGCGCGCGCCGAACTCGCCGAAGCCATCCACAAGGCTAACTTCTCAAAGCCCATTTGCCCGATTTACCAGAATGTAGACGCACTGCCCCACACCGATCCAGAGGAGATCAAGGAGAACCTTATCAAACAGCTCACCGCACCGGTGCGCTGGAGCCACATTGTGAAAAACATGGTGGCCGACGGGCTGACTGAAGCTGTGGAACTCGGTCCCGGCAAGGTGCTCCAAGGCCTTGTGGGCCGCACCTCGCGCAACGTGACAGTGTCGGGCCGCCAGTAAAAAACGGCAACCGTCCACACATCATAACACCGGACTGGACTTTCACCGCCCAGCCCGGTGCTTTTTTTATTAGAAAGCCACTCGGCCAGGTGCGAGAGCGGCGTTTTATTGGTTTAGCACGATTTTTGCAGTAACTTTGCGAGGCCAAGGCACACAAACACACGCCGGGCAACAATACAAGAACTAACATCACGCACACACTACAACACATCAATCATCATGGATTATCTGCAATTGATCATGGGGCTCGCAATCCTGCTGTTGGGGGCAAACTTTTTGGTAGAATCATCGGTAGCCATAGCCCAAAGGGCTAAAATATCGAATTTCATCATTGGACTCACCGTGGTGGGCATGGGGACTTCGGCTCCGGAACTCATGGTATCGGTCTCTTCGGCAATAAGCGGCAACGGCGACATCGCCGTGGGCAACATTGTAGGGTCGAACATCTGCAACGTGCTGCTCATTCTTGGCGTGACGGCTGCCATCATGCCTTTCCGCATCGACGACTCCACGAGCAAGCGTGACATTCCGTTTGCGATTGCCTCAACACTGCTCCTCGTGCTGCTAGCCAACGACTCGATGATGCCTGGACTGACCGAAAACACGCTTTCGCGCATCGACGGCGCGTTCATGCTTGTGCTGATGGTTGCCTACATGGCCTGGGTGCTGATAAGCAAGGCCAAAGACCCGCAGGCCGCAATAAGCGAAGCCGACGAGCAGTGCCAGTCGAGACTAACCGGGAAAAACGTGTGGATGCTGTGGGGTATTGCCATCGCATCGCTTGCGGCGCTGATAGGCGGTGGACAGATGTTTCTTGACTCAGCCGAAAGGCTCGCCCGGGCATGGCACATCAGCGACGCCGTGATAGCCATCACAGTGGTGGCGGTAGGCACATCGCTGCCCGAGCTCACCACATCGGTAGTGGCCGCATGCAAAAAGAACCCGCAACTTGCCTTGGGCAACGTGCTGGGGTCATGTGTGTTTAACATTCTATTCATTCTAGGCGCCTCAGCCACCATAAGCCCCATCACAGTGCACGGAATCAGCATAGTCGACTATGCCATGATGACCCTGGCGATTATAATGACCTACATTGTGGTCTATACATTCAAGAAAAAGACGATGGACCGCATCGAGGGCTTCATATTCTTTGCAGTGTATGTGGCCTATACTGCCTATCTGGTAGCACATTGACATCAGATGCCTGAATAGGCTATACCGAAACCCACCAGACGGTCGTAGCGCTCACCCGACGGACGGTCGTATACCTTGACCAGATACTGGTTAACGGTCTGATATTTGTCACCCTCGACAAGTGACGCCGAGCCACAAGCAACGCCGTCGGCCTGCCACAGATACTGATAGTTGTAGGCACCTTGCTTAAGAAGGATGTCGGCCACATAGCATCCGGTGGTCTCATCGTAGCGCATGCGGGTATCCTCCGACGGCATGCCCGCGGCAAAGGCACCGTCAACGTGCAACTCACCGCCACTGAGTTTCTGCCCGGTGAAAAGGCTGAAGTGAGTCACCACATAGTCGGCCTCGACATTGCTTTGTCCACTTCCCGAGCAGCGCACAGTGAAGTGCCCATACTGGGTGCGGTCGTAGTTGTAAGGCGACTCGGCACGAAAGCCGTCGGTGCGGAGCGTGGCATGGTAGTAAGGCTCGAAATATTCCATTCGCTCTACCCCCATGTTTAGAGAATTCACGTTCACCATCTCCATTCTGCGGTATTCGTTGCCCGCAGGGAAAATAAGCTGCCGGTTATGGTCGAAGCGAACCTCGTTGCCCGACACCAGAAGAGGCCGTGTGACCGACACCTCGGCCTCGGTGCGCACATTCTGCGTAACCACGGCAGTGAGCTCGTTATAGGGGTCGCGTATGACTCCCGGCTTTGACGTGACCGAGAAAGCCACCTGCTGGTGCGACTCATTGTAGTCGATATCGGTGCGCGACGTAACGTCGACAGCAACCAGCACGGTGCTCTCGCACAGCGAGAACCGCGTCTGAAACAGCACATCGTCGGGGTTGCTCTGGTCATAGACCTTGAGCAGATAATTGCCGCTCACCTTGAGAGGCATGTCGGCATTGGGGATAGTAAAGCCATAGTTATAGTAGTGGGCAAATGTGCCTGTACTTTGGGCATAGTCAGTGACATCGGCATAATTGAAACCACCCACATATTCCGACTCGACCAACTGCGACGGTTGCCAGTCGGCATTGCAGTGTACCACCGAGTAGCGCAGGTAATGCACATCATAGTCGAGCAGGTCGAAGCTCACCCTGATTGCCTCGTCGCCCGACAAGGCCACAACCGGGGGCATATAGGTATTGCTCTGCGGTGACACCTGCAGTGAGTGTACGCGCGAGTCGAAGATGCGGGTACGAGTGTCGGCCGTCGCCGCGCAAAGTGTCGCCGCGCAGAGAGCCACAGCGGCCAGAGCCATCATTATTCTTAGACTTGGGAACATATACTGTAGTGTTAGAAAAATTTGACTGGCATCAAAGGTAGAAAACAATTCGCACAACAGCAACATAAGCAGCCGCGCAATCCATATAAAAGAATATTTTTTGCTATATTTGCATTAACAATTCAGCTTAGGCTAAAAAGCCGCACTAAATCATGACTATAAAGACAATCACACACTATCTGCTCCCCACCATGCTGGCTTTTGCCTTGACAGCGGGCAGTACCACCGAGGCCGTGGCCAAAAGCAGGCGCGGCACATCGAGGGGCAAAGCCAAGACCACAGCAGTGAAAAAGAGCAGACGAAGGGCTGGCTCGGCACGGTCATACAGCAAAGAACGCCGCACACGCACCCGATACAGCAGCTATCCGCGCCGTAGCCGCCGGCAAGCCGAGATGACCATCGCACTACCGTTCAGCGTAAGCGACAAGATTTATCTGACCGGGACCTCCAATGGCGGCGGGTATGTGGCATTCGAGTTGCTTGGCAACGAGGCCAAGTCGGTCGAGAAATTCAGCACAGGCACAGGACACGCGGCAAGTGCCAGTTTCATGTCGGGCGGTGAGGTGTTCAGCGTGAGCAATACCACAAGCGGCGGCTCAAGCAAAGCCTATATATTGTGGAAAGGCAAGACCATCAATGACCTCACAGGCAGCGATGCACGCAACCGAGCCAACGGCATTTGGGTGTGGAACGACGAGATGTATGTGGCTGGTGCGAGCGGCGACAGAGCCACCTTGTGGACCAACGGCAAGGCCACACTGCTCGACGAGGGCGAGCAGTCGGCGGCACTTGACGTGTGCTACGCCAACAAGCAGACATATTGCTGCGGCTACGCCGTAGATGCCAACGGCACAAAGCAGGCCCGCATTTGGTCGAGCGGAGGCAAAGTGCAGATTCCTGCCCCTATGGGCACCATCAACGCCATATTCGTGGATGGATCCGATGTGTGGGTGGCCGGTGCCGACCGTACAGGCAAGGCGGTGGCATATAAAAACGCCGAGCGGTTGCCGCTGAGCAACGATAACGGAGCCGTGGCCAACTCGATGACAGTGGCCGGCAACAACGTGTATGTGGCAGGAACGATGACCGACGACAGCGGTCCAAAGCCCATCCTGTGGATCAACGGCGAGCCACAGAGCGTCGAAGCCCTAAACATGCACGACGTGAAGCTGATGCGCAAGAACTAAAAAACGACACTTCATAGCGACAAATTACACAACACTATTGGAAATGAACAGAATAATATCGAAAGAGCATTTTTCGGAAAACGTGGTGAAACTGGTGGTTGAGGCACCTCTCATAGCCAAATCGCGACGCGCCGGCCACTTTGTGATTGTGAGGTGCGGCGAGAATGGGGAGCGCATACCGCTCACCATAGTCGACTCCGACGTGAAAGCCGGCACCATCACTCTTGTGGTCCAGGCTGTGGGCGACTCCACCCGCAAGATTTGCTCCCTGGAGCCAGACGACGCGCTCACCGATGTGGTCGGGCCGCTCGGACAAGCCACACACATCGAAAAATTCGGCACTGTGGTGTGCTGCGGCGGCGGTGTGGGAGTGGCTCCCCTACTTCCCATCATACGTGCCATGAAAGAGGCAGGCAACAAGGTGGTAAGCGTGCTCGCCGGACGCAGCAAAGACCTCATAATCCTTGAAGACGAGGTGCGCCGGTCGAGCGACGATGTGATTATCATGACCGACGACGGCAGCTACGGACAAAAGGGACTTGTGACGGCCGGTGTCGAGCAGGTGATCAAGCGCGAGAAAGTGGACCGCGTGGTTACAATAGGCCCGGCCATAATGATGAAATTTGTGGCGCTACTCACCAAGCAGTATGTCATACCCACCGACGCATCGCTCAACGCCATCATGGTAGACGGTACCGGCATGTGCGGAGCCTGCCGCGTGAGCGTGGGCGGCAAGACACGGTTTGTGTGTGTCGAAGGCCCCGAATTCGACGCTCATCAGGTTGACTTCGACGAGCTGATGATGCGGCTGAAGTCATGCTGAAGATATCATACCAACTTTAAGAACCGAAAAGAACTCTCAGACAGAAATGAACAACGACAACAACACAACAGCACAAGCGCGCGACGAGGAGTGGCGCGTGGAGCTGCGCGGCAAGCTGTCGGCCAAGGAGCGCACATCAATTGAGCGTGTGGTCATGCCCCATCTCGACGCCAACTACCGCATCACCTGCAACGAAGAGGTGAACCAGGGCCTAAGCGAAGCACAAGCACTGACCGAGGCTTCACGGTGCCTCGACTGCGCCAACCCGCAATGTGTGACCGGATGCCCCGTGGGCATCGACATACCCGGATTCATAAAAAACATTGAGCGGGGCGAGTTTGCCCAAGCCGCCGCCACCATCAAGAAGACGAGTACGCTGCCCGCCGTGTGCGGCCGTGTGTGCCCGCAAGAGAAGCAATGCGAGAGCAAATGCCTGCACACCAAGATGAAGCACCCTGCAGTGGCCATAGGCTACCTCGAGCGCTTCGCCGCCGACTGGCAGCGCGAGAATGCCGCCAATGCCACAATAGACAAGGCCCCGGCTCTGGGCATAAAAGTGGCCGCAGTAGGCAGCGGGCCTTCGGGTCTCGCCTTTGCCGGCGACATGGCCAAGCGAGGCTACAATGTGACAGTTTTTGAGGCGCTGCACGAGATAGGTGGGGTACTGAAATATGGCATACCCGAATTCAGACTACCGAACTCGATCGTTGATTATGAGATTGACGGACTCCGCCAGCTCGGGGTGAAATTTGAGAAAGACTGTCTTGTGGGCAAGACCATAACCTATGACGACTTGCACGAGATGGGATTCAAGGGCGTGTTTGTGGGTTCAGGAGCAGGATTCCCGCGATTCATGAACATCCCAGGCGAGAACCTGGGCGGAGTGATGTCGAGCAATGAATACCTCACCCGCATCAACCTTATGCATGCAGGCCGTGGAGGCGACACCCCTGTAATGCTCGGCGACACAGTGGCCGTGGTGGGTGGCGGAAACACCGCCATGGACTCGAGCCGCACAGCCAAGCGCATGGGAGCCAAACGCGTGATTCTGGTATACAGGCGAAGCGACACCGAGATGCCCGCACGGCGTGAGGAGGTGGAGCATGCCCGCGAAGAGGGCATAGAGTTCATGACCTTGCACAACCCTATTGAATACATAGGCGACGACAAAGGCCGCGTAAAGGCCATGCGGCTGCAGCACATGCGGTTGGGTGAGGCCGACGCATCGGGCCGGCGCTCGCCCGAGCCCATAGAGGGCGACATCGTCGAGATTCCCGTCGATCAGGTGATCGTGAGCATAGGCGTGCAGCCCAACCAGCTCGTTCCGCGGTCAATCAAAGGGCTGGAAGTGAGCCGACGCAACACAATTGTGGTCAATGAGGAGACCATGCAAAGCTCAGTGGACGACATCTTTGCTGGCGGCGACATAGTGCGCGGCGGAGCCACAGTGATTCTCGCCATGGGCGACGGACGGCGTGCTGCCCAACACATGCACATGCATCTCAAGAACATACAATAACCAACCTAAAACAAAACAAAGAATAATGATTAAGAAATTATCGGTCGCTCTTGTTGCAATAATGATTGCAGGCTCGGCCGCAGCACAAAAAATCGGACTCAGGCCAAACTTGACCAACAAGGATGCTTTCTCGATTATCGTGATACCCGATGTGCAGAATTATGTGAAGTTTAAGGCCAACCAACCAATCATCGACCTGATGACCGCCTGGGTGGCCAACAACCAGACCAACCTCAACATAAAGACAGCCCTGTGCACCGGTGACCTAGTCGACCGAAACAACTCGCTGGTGGCCAACCGCAAGAACATGGACCAAACGAGCAAACAGATGTGGCAAGCGACATCGCGTGCATTCTCGTTCCTCGACGGAGTAATGCCATATGTGGTGTGTACCGGCAACCACGACTACGGCTTGTATGAGACAGCCATCAACCGCGAGAGCCAAATGCCCGACTACTTCTATCCCGACCGCAACAGCTGCTGGCAACAATCGATTGTGGATGTGGGCCTGAACGCCTTTGGCCAACCCACTCTCGAGAATGCGGCCTATGAGAT
>CAVIEK010000058.1:806-4862 GCA_963641805.1 Bacteroides fragilis | reverse complement strand
GATTGAGACAGGATCACCCAAGTGGGGTAAGCTGCTTGTCATCTCGCTCGAGTTCGCACCCAGCGACCGCAGTCTTGAATGGGCAAAAAGCGTGGTGTCGAGACCGAAATACAAGAACACCAACGTGATAGTGCTCACACACTCCTTCCTCGACAAGTTTGGCAACCTGAAGCAAACAGAAAAATACAAGCTGACAGATGCCAATTACGGCCAAGCCATTTGGGACAAACTCATTTATCCGTCGAGCAACATCAGAATGGTGGTGTGCGGCCATGTGTGCAGCATTGAGCCCTACGACAAGCAAGTGTCGTTCCGCAGCGCCAAAAACGCGGCCGGCAAGACCGTGGCACAAATGATGTTTAACGCCCAGACTGCCGACGGCGAGTGGGCGGGCAACGGTGGCGACGGCTGGCTTCGCATCCTTGAGTTCCAGCCCGACGGCCACACAATAGGCGTGCGCACCTTCTCGCCACTGTTTGCCGTGTCGAAACTCACATGCGACAAAGCATGGCGCACGGAATCATACGACCAGTTCACAATCGACCTGAACAAGTAACAGCGGCCACAAGTGGTGGCATATCCATAGGGGCAGCGACCTGAGTGTGCGGGTCGCTGCCCTCATTTTTTGCAGCACACAATAAGTGACAAAAAAAGCACCGCGAAATCACTTCGAGATGCCCTTAGGAAAAAATAGTATGAATAAAATGTAATCGTGGTAGCAGACAAGGTGTTACATCATGAAAAACAAATCTATGTATGAATTACTGTAATTAACATTACAGCAAGAGAATTGTATTCTACAACAAACCGAAATAGGGGAAACCGAAAAATGGCGTCACAACATATAGGAACGCAAGAGCGCGTCATTGATAAAATGATCCTAATGACTCATAACAGAGCAGCAGAACAAATTCAGTATATACCTGTTAGCTATATTATCGTTTCCGTTTTCCCGCAATTCAATATGCAAATATAATAAATATCGGCCATTCCACCTACTAAAAACGCCCAAAACTTCGGCTATGGCATTTGATTAATCCATTATCGCAATAAGGAAACCAAGCTACAGGGAAAAACAGAAAATCGCGCAAGAGGACACAGATAATATCATATAATGTGGTGGCCGTAACAAGAAAAAAGCGTAATTTTGTAAGGTTTATCGCCATCAGGCAAAAACGGCCGACTACCACAATGCGTTGCCGCCAGGCAAGACACAATGGTGAAGCGGCATCACTAACATACTGCAAACAACAACACTCTACAGAAGAATATGAAAAGAGCATTGATAACCGGAATCACAGGTCAGGACGGATCGTTTCTGGCGGAATTTTTGTTGGAAAAAGGCTATGACGTTCACGGCACTATACGCCGCAGCTCGGTTGACTATCGCGAGCGCATTGCGCACCTTGAGGGCTTGCCCCACTTTCACCTTCACTATAGCGACCTGAGCGACTCGATGAGCCTTGTTCAGGTGGTGAAAGCCGTTCAGCCCGACGAGATATACAATCTTGCGGCCCAAAGCCATGTGCAAGTGAGCTTCGATTCGCCCGAGTTCACCGCCGATGTCGATGCAGTGGGAGTGCTTAGGGTGCTGGAGGCTGTGCGCCAGTGCGGCCTTGAGAAGACATGCCGCATCTATCAGGCTTCAACAAGCGAGTTATACGGCAAAGTGGAAGAAGTGCCGCAAAACGAGAACACCCCATTCCACCCCTACAGCCCCTATGCCGTGGCCAAGCAATATGGCTACTGGATTGTGAAGGAATACCGTGAGGCCTACAACATGTTTTGCTGCTCGGGCATCCTGTTCAATCACGAAAGCGAGCGCCGCGGCGAGACGTTCGTGACGCGCAAAATCACACTTGCCGCTTCACGAATCAAGCAGGGCAAGCAAGACAAACTGCTGCTTGGCAATCTCTCGAGCCTGCGTGACTGGGGATATGCTAAGGACTATGTGGAATGCATGTGGCTGATTCTGCAACACGACACTCCCGAAGACTTTGTGATTGCCACCGGCGAGCAGCACTCGGTGCGCGAGTTCTGCACACTTGCCTTCCACTATGTGGGAATAGAACTTGAGTGGCAGGGCGAGGGTCAAAACGAGAAAGGCATCGACAAGGCCACCGGCAAAGTGCTCGTGGAGGTGTCGGCCGACTTCTACCGTCCCACCGATGTGGTAAACCTCTGGGGCGATCCGTCGAAAGCCCGCCGCGAGCTCGGCTGGAATCCCACCAAGACGTCGTTTGAGCAACTGGTGAAAATCATGATTGACCACGACATGGAACAGGTGGCTGTGGAAAGAGCAAGCGACCGCATACGCCTGAACCTTGCCGAATATCTCGAAAAGGGAATCGTGAAATGATGGCGCGCATCGAGCGGCAATAACGAAGGAGACAACATAATATATCAATAACATTATGATGGAAAAAGAAGCAAAAATCTACGTGGCAGGCCACCGCGGCATGGTGGGCTCGGCTATCGTGAGAGAGCTTAAGCGGCAAGGCTACAACAATATAGTGACACGCACCCACAAAGAGCTCGACTTGACAAGGCAAGAAGCCGTGGAAAAGTTCTTTGCCGAAGAGCAGCCCGAATATGTGTTTGTCGCAGCGGCCAAGGTAGGCGGCATAATTGCCAACCAGAATGCACTCGCCGATTTCATGTACGACAACATGACGCTTGAGATGAATGTGATTCACAGCGCATGGAAAAACGGCTGCAAGAAGCTTGAATTTTTGGGTTCGTCGTGCATCTACCCCCGCATGGCGCCTCAACCCATGCAGGAATCGTGCCTGCTGACAGGCGCACTTGAAAAGACCAACGAGGCCTATGCGCTGGCCAAGATTTCGGGGCTTAAATACTGTGAGTTCCTCAACCGCCAATACGGCACCGACTACATCAGTGTGATGCCCACCAACCTGTATGGTCCCAACGACAACTACCACCCCACCCACAGCCATGTGCTGCCGGCACTCATCCGCCGCTTCCACGAGGCAAAAGAGCAAGGGTTGCCCTACGTGACATGCTGGGGCGACGGCAGTCCGCTTCGCGAGTTCCTGTATGTTGACGATCTGGCCAATCTATGTGTGTTTTTAATGAACAATTACAGCGGCAACGAGACCGTGAATGCTGGAACCGGGAAAGAGCTGACAATCAAAGAGCTGACCGAGAAGGTTGCCAAAGTGGTAGGTTACACGGGCGAGATACGCTGGGACAGCACAAAACCCAACGGCACTCCCCGCAAGCTCCTCGACGTGTCGAAGGCCACTGCACTCGGCTGGACCTATAAGACAGAGCTCGACGAAGGCATCCGTCTTGCCTATGAGGACTTTCTGAACAACCCGATGCGTGCCGAGCGCTGAGCTGAGGCCAACGCATAAGGCTATGTGACATACACGTGCGGTCGCCGCCTTTGATTGGGCGATGGCCGCTTCTGTTTCTCTCGCCTGCCTCGAGCCTGGCCTCATTGCCAGAGGCGACATTAAAGCCCGGCAGCGCTTTGCGAAGCATGCTGCCGGGCTTGCCGTAGTGTGAACCCATGGGGAGTCGAACCCCAATCGAAGGAACCGGAATCCTTTATTCTATCCATTGAACTATGGGTCCATGCGTGTGTGAAATGCGCACTATGGCGCTTTTTCAGTTGGCAAAATTAGTGAAATTTGTGTAGCTTTGCAAAAGTAACGTCATAAAAAAGCACCGACATGAATGTAAGGATTGAGCCGTCGTGGAACGCGGAACTGGCCGACGAATTCGGCAAGGAATACTTTGTGAGACTTACCGAATTTGTGAAAAGCGAATACGGCAGCACACAGGTGTTTCCACCGGGCAAGCAAATATTTGCGGCATTCGACGCCACTCCGTTCGACGCGGTGAAGGTGGTGATTTTGGGGCAAGACCCGTATCACGACGTGGGTCAGGCCAACGGACTGTGCTTCTCGGTGGCCGACGGCGTGCCTTTCCCGCCATCACTCATGAACATATTCAAAGAGGTACAGGCCGACACCGGTGCTCCTATTCCGCAAAGCGGCGACCTCACGCGGTGGGCACGCCAGGGTGTGC
>CAVIEK010000058.1:0-741 GCA_963641805.1 Bacteroides fragilis | reverse complement strand
GGTGTGCTGTTGCTCAATAGCACCCTCACCGTCAAGGCCCATCAGGCAGGGTCGCACCAAGGGCACGGATGGGAGCAGTTTACCGACGCCGTGATTGCCCACTTGGCCAACAACCGCAGCAACCTGGTATTCATTCTGTGGGGAAGCTATGCAATACGCAAAGGGGCATTCATCAACCGCATGAGGCATCTGGTACTCACATCTCCACACCCGTCGCCGCTATCGGCCTACCGGGGATTTTTCGGTCAGCACCATTTCTCGCAAGCCAATGCCTACCTTGAGGCCCACGGCCTCGCCCCCATCAAGTGGTAACTCCATCAACAAAAATCGGACGTAATTCACTTATAAGAAGAGTGGACATACTCATTGTCGGCCAAACTAAACGATCGGTTGCTTCTTACAACGATGGAAGGAGAAACCGCGGCCACACACAGTCTTTGCATAATCTCATTATATGATAGTAATAGAATCCAAACGAAAGAAGCCGGAAAACATATTGAAGATGCATCCCAACGCTATAATAGCTGACGTGACCAGCCAAGCCACAGACGGTTTGGAGCAGATGTTCTATATCAGCCTTATGAATGATTATTGAGGACAGCCAATAACAGCACTGTGCGGGCAGGAAAGAGGCCGGCTTTTCACAAAGCCGGCCTCAATCTGCTTTTAACACTAATTTTTTAAAATGTGATTTGAATAGTTCTACCTATGAAATAAACAGTAACTATAGATTGATGTCAT
>CAVIEK010000057.1:12880-14150 GCA_963641805.1 Bacteroides fragilis | reverse complement strand
GCTGTAAGTCGCCACTGAAGTGCGTGTCAAGAAAACCAAGCCACTGGATTGTGCCCTCTTTTGTCGAGGAGGCCGAGCCGGGAAGGCCACACGTCACGAGGCGACGAGTCAGAAGACCTGCCACCAATGCAAGGCACTCCAGGTCTTGAAGAAGATCAAGGGAGAAGCCACTTACACACGTCTCCGGGAATTGGGACGGGCACACACGTGACGGTAATCAGAGCGCATGGCAGTCGGCACTCGACAGCTACTTCCCATTATGCCATGTCATGGTTTTTGGTCTCGCACCACATCGCCATCGCTCGCTTTCCCCACCATGAACCCCGTTGCCACCCTCCATCCCACAGACGTGATATGGCTTAATCTCCCCGATGATGAAACGAATTAGAGATTATAAACCATATTGTAAAACAACTAAACTCCAACAAATGTTACAGAACAAGCGTGTTACGCTTTGCCTGACCATCCTGCTTGTGATGTTGTGGTCGATAGTGCCGTCATTTGCGATGGCGCAGACTACGACTCTCAACATGCAGCAGTTTGGCAAGCAAACCGTAACGGTGAGCGACGAGCTCACATTCTACGACATGAAGGGTGAGAGCAACATCACTTCATCGAGCACCAACAACTCGGTGGCTACCGTGGTGTTTAAGCCTGCCGATGCGGGCAAGGCCATTCAAATCACATTTGAGAGTCTTGACGTGCGCAGCGATGGCAGCAACTATCCGGCTTACGTCAACGTATACTCGGGTGTGTTTGATGCCGACGACTCTTTCTCCTATCCCACGACCACGAGCGGGGTGACAGGTACCAGGGTGTTCCCCACCAATGATGCACTGCTGGCCACGCTCGAAGGTCAGTACACCAATCTTGTGTACACATCGACCGACGCCACGGGCGCCATGTCGGTGTGCTTCCAGTACCGTTATGCCAAGACGTGTTCCGGCTGGGTGGCCAAGGTGCGCCAGGTTGAGGTCAAGGACATGGCCATCACTGGCGCCTCAACGAGCTACACCTGCGTTCCGGCTTCAGTCTATGCCGGCAAGAAGGACGTGACCCTCGGTACGCTCAAGGTGGCCACAGAAGGCTTCATGAATGCCGACACACTGAAGTCGGTCACTGTGAAGACTGTGAAAAACGGTGGCGTGATTGATCCCACCGCACTCAAAGTGTATTCCGGTGACAGTCAGTTGTCCACAACAGTGACTACCGTTGCCGACGGTGAATACACACTGGCAGTGAGCGGCAAGCTCATATCAGGTGACAATGA
>CAVIEK010000057.1:0-12870 GCA_963641805.1 Bacteroides fragilis | reverse complement strand
AAAGACCGATGTGCTTGAAAGCGCACCGTTCGACAGTGAGGTGTCAATGCAAATCGCGGGATTTGCAACCAGTGCCATCCCCGGCGGATATGCAGGCACCATCACTCAAGGCGAGACAGCTGTCAGCAAGGTGGCCCGGATGGTGCTTATGAGCACTACTGCCGCTACCTATACCGTGGGCGATAGCCCATTCTCATTCTACGACGATGGAGGCCCTGAGGGTACTATCTCACAGAACTTTAGCGGACAAGTCACCTTTGTGCCTGAGGCAGCCGGCAAGAAAGTGATGATTGACTTCTCGATGATCGACCTGTTCAACACGTCGTCGATAGGCAAGAACGACATCCTTAAAGTGTATTATGGCCGCAGCGCCAATGCCGACAGTCTTGCGGCGACCTATCTTAAGGAAACTGCCGCAACCATACGCTCGATTGCGGCCGACGGCTCACTCACGGTGACACTTGCCAGCAGCACCGGAACGGGATTCAAGAAAGGATTTGAGGCCACTGTTTCGCAGTTCACTCCACAAGCCATGACGCTGTCGGGTATTACTGCCACACAACCTACAACCACTACCGTGGCAGCGGGCGACACCATCCAGCCGATTATGTGCGTCAAGGTGTCGACAGCCAATACCGAGCCGGCACTAAAAGTGCAGAAATTCGCATTTACTACCGCCGGCACCAACGACGCCGTGAGCCGTGCCTCGCTCTACTATACCGGCAAGAATGCTACGTTCAGCGCCACTCGCTTGGCTGGACGCGCCTCGGTGTCGGCCGATGAGTTCGACGTCACGCTCAGCGAGCCTGTCGGCCTCACGGAAGGTGACAATTACTTCTGGCTGGCTTATGATGTGAAGGAAACCGCACTCACCGGTGCCGCAATCGATGCCACTGTGAAGAGTGTGACCATCTCGGATAGCGAGCAGGCTGTGGCCGACGGCGCGCCTGAGGGAGAACGCAAGGTCGACAACGTTGTTCTCGCCTCGATTGGCACCACTCGCAAGACCATATATGGTGAGTGGACATTCAAGAACACTCCGCAAAGCGCCTACAGTGATGGGTATGCCAGCACTGCCGGTGACCAGATTGTGGTGCTCACTCCGGGTACTGCCGACCATAAGATTGAAATAGAGTTCAGCAAGTTTTCCATCTCTTATCCTTACTATTCGAGTTACTCAAACCCATACTTCAGAATCTATAGCGGCTCTACAGTGGATGCCGACAATCTGTTGTGGGAGTGCACCAAGGAATCAAAGGATGCCGGTCCTGGCTCGAAACTGCGTTCGGCTTCGGCCGACGGCGTGATGACCATAGTGTTCAACGCCAACGGCACAGGCGGCTACAGCGCTGGCTGGAAGGCTGCCGTTCGCGAGTATCAGTCGGTGCCCATGACTGTGGACAGCGTGGTTGTGACACAAGCCAGCACCGCATCCATCTCGGTAGCCGAGACGGCCAAGAGCCAAGCAATAATCGGTTTCGACGTGGTGGCAAAGGGCGACAAGGATCCTCTGCTCCTTTCAGCCCTAAACCTCAACCTCAAGGGGTGTCAGGACAAGGCGACTCGCGTGATAGTTTATCGTACTTCAACATCAGCTGCCGATGCAGCCTTGACCGATACTGTGGCTATGGCTACCCCCGACGCCTCGTCGGCGACGCTTGCAGTGAGCCTCACCCAGCCGGTTGAGCTCAGCGAGGGCGATAACCACTTTGTCGTGGCCTATGATATGGCCGACGGCCTGTCTGCGGGTCTCTCGATCGATGCGGCTCTCACGTCGCTTAACATAGGCGGCAGTGAGATTGCAGTGGCAAATGGTGACCCCGAAGGCGTACGTTCTACCACCAACATCTATCTCATGCAGTCGGGTACCGGACATGTGGTGACTGTAGGGGCCGATGGACTTATGTTCTATGACGACGGTGGAGCCGATGGCAAGACCTCGAAAGGACTCAAGGGAACCGTTACTTTCGTTCCACGCGATCCTGGCAAAGTAGTGCGTATGGTTATCAAAGAATGGTCGGTGGGTGCCAACGACCGCTTCAATCTCTCGTTTGGAGCTGAGGCCAAGACCACACCCGATGTGCAGTGGAGCAATACCAAGGCATCGGTGGGAACCGACTTACGCTCGCTCAGTGACGATGGCAAGCTCACATTCAACGTGTCGGCCGGCAGTTACTATCAAGGCGACGGTTGGGCTATCGAAGTCAGTGAATATGAGCTTCAGCCTCTGTCGCTCGACACCATCGTTGCTGTTCCTCAAGTCGAGGAACAGGTGATGCCGGGCTCTACCGAGGTGATGCAACGCATCGACGTTAAGGTCGATGGCGACAAGGGATCGTTCAAGATTGGTCAAATCAAGATCAATGCCGAGTCGACCGACGCCTCGGCAATAGCCGCTGTGCGCCTTGTGGCGACCGATACGGCAAGCGTCTATGCTGCCGGTCGTGTGCTTGACGAAATCAAGCCGCTTGCAGCCACATCGTGTGCTTTCAACGCCGACTACACTGCCACACTTCCCGGAACTTACCGCTTCTGGGTCGTATACGACATCAGCAGTGATGTCACCGCAGGCAATACAGTTAAGGCAAAGGTCAGCTCGGTCAATGCTGGTGGCATTGATGTGAGTCTTGACTCTGCTCCCGTAGCGACCACTACAATTGGGGCGGGCATGCACGGCACATACACTGTGGGCGCGTCGGCAAAGGCCGACTTCGCCTCTATCGGAGCAGCCGTGAATGCCATGGCGGCCGGTATCGATGGCCCTGTGGTGCTGCAACTCGAAAACGGCAACTACAACGAGGTGGTGGAAATCAAGAACATCAAGGGTGCTTCGGCCACCAATACCATCACTCTGCGCTCGCAGTCGGGCAAATACCAGGATGTGACCATCTATGACAACAAATACAATGAGCCGGCATACAGTGATGACAAGTCAGCTCGCGAGTTTGGTGTCGTAACTGTCTATGGTACTCCTTATGTGACTATCGACGGCGTTACCATCTCGTCGACCGACACGTCTTATCCGTCGGTTCTGCGCCTGCAGCAAGGAAGTTCCAACTTCACCCTGCGCAACTCCAAACTCACTGCTCCTGAGACCGAGTCGTATAGTGCCGACATCGACCTGTGTGAGACCTATGTGGGGAGTAACAACCCGCAAGGTGTGTGCGACAATGTCACTTTCGAGGGCAATGTGTTTGAGGGCGGCTATAATGGCATCACATCGGGTTCGCAATGGATAACCAACCCTTATGAGAGCGGTTTGGTGATCAAGAACAACGTGTTCCGCAACCAAGGCTCCAAGGGCTTGTATATAATGTATTCCGATGGTGCTGTCATCACAGGCAATACCTTCGACAACAATGTGTCGTCGAAATCAGACTTCAATGGGGTCGACGTGACGCTCAAAGGCAGCTCGCGCATAGAGCGCAACACGTTCAGCCTGTCGACCAAGAACTATGCCACAGCCATCTATGTGCGTGCAATCCTTGCGACCGAGGATGCTCCTGGCGTGATAGCCAACAACGAGGTCAATATCTCGTCGGAAAGCACATCGGCAAGTTATGCGCTGCGCTTCACATCAGCATCAGAGAATGTGAATGTAGCTTACAACACGCTGCGCATCGCCAAAGGCGGATCTTCATCGCCTGTGGTCATGGTGGCCAACGATGTCAATAGGATTGTGTTCGCCAACAACCTGCTACAGAACGAGGCAGGTGGCTACACCTATCGTCTGAACAAGGCCACCTATAGCGAAGGTCTCTCTTTTGCCACCAACGCAATGCACACGTCGGGCAACAATATCGCCTATGCGGGTGCAGCAGTGGAAGGTTTGGACGATTGGACCAAACTCACGTCCGACTCCACAAGCCGCACAGTGGCTACTACATTCGTGAGCGACATGGTGCTGATGCCGTCAAGTGGCGACCAGCTTGCTTTTGCCACACCGCTCAGCTATGTGACAACCGACCTCACCGGCGCACAGCGTGGTGCGACACCCACTGTGGGCGCCTATGAGTTTACCGACAACTTTGCCGTTCCGGCTTATGCCGATGGTTATCCTCAGTTTGCGGGTATAGCCAATAATTCGGCCTCGATGACTATCAAGACCGATGTTAGCGGCATGGCTTCGGTGCTTGTGCAGAAAGCAAGTCTTCCTGCTCCCGAGGCTGCAACGGTAGAGGCCAGCGACCATCTTATGGAGGTGCGCGGCGGCGTGGAATACGCTCTTGACCTGACCGGTCTTGAGACAGCTACCGATTATAAGGCCTACACCGTGTTCTACAGCCTTACCGGTGAGACGGGCTCTGTAGTGGCACAGGGTGAGTTCACCACTGCCATGGATCCCACTCAAGTGTCTACGTTCGAGAATGTCACCACCACCGACACCGGCTTCACCGACGGCACCGCTGCCTTTAAGGGATTTGATGTGGTTGCTGTTACCGATGCCGTGGTCGAGGGCACAAAGGTGGCTCAGGTGGCTGCTGGAGCAACAGGCGAGGTGAGCATTACCAATTCGCTAAACCCAATCAAGCTCAACGGCTTCTTCTTGAAGTCGACAGCCGATGCCAAGGCCACAACAGCCGACACCACATTCGTGATTCCGTCGACTGCCGGCAAATGGATGTTTGTCAATCTTCGCGATAAGGGCCTCATTGCCACTTTGGCTCTTGAGGCTGGTGACGGCGGGCTTCAGATCGACAACTTCAGCGGCGAGCCGCTGCCCATCGTTCTCGCTTTGGCCGACACCACAGTGGAGCAGGGAAATACGGTTACCGTCAATGCCGGCGTCAAACCGTGGCAAGGAGTGGCTCCTTATACCTATAAGTGGACCGACATCTACGGCAATGACTATGGCAGTGCCGATGTGCTTAGCGCACCGGCATCGAAACTCGTGATTTACCGCCTTAAGGTGACCGATGCTTGGGGCGACTCGGCAATAGCCGACGCACGCGTCACGGTGATAGGCAAGGCAGTGCCTGCCACATTCGAGGAGGTGCGGCTTGCCGAGGAATCGTACTGGAATGGCGAGACCCCATCAAATTCAGCCATAGGGCGCACGTCAAACTGGTATAGCGGTTCTTATCTGATGACGGTACAGAAGCATACAGCCACATGGTGGGGCGGTATGGCTGTCTCTAACGAGACTTCTACCACTTTCAGCTCGCTCACCCACCAGTTCAGGGCATCCACCGGAGGTGGACACAACTCGGCCAACTATGGCGTGTACTATCCGTTGTCGGACAGCGACGTGTGTGTCACTAACCGGGCAGAGGGCGATACCATCGCCGGATTCTATGTCACCAACAATGCCTATGCCCTTAGCTCGATGCTCGATGGCGACAGCTTTGCCAAGGCGTTCAAGAAGGGCGACTACTTTAAGCTAACTGTCACCGGCTATGGAGCCGACAACGCCGCAACCGGCTCAGTCGACTTCTATTTGGGTGACTATCGTGCTGAGAATGAGGCCGACCGCTATTGCCTCGACACTTGGCAATGGGTCGACTTGCGTAAGCTTGGCCGTGTGAAGAGGTTGAAGTTCGGCTTCAGTGGTACTCAGACCAACTCGGTTGGACTTACCACTCCAATGTATTTCTGCATCGACGACATAAATGGCTCGCGCGACATAACCACTGCCGACGAGGTGACAGTGCCTATAGGCGACAAGACTCTACAACTTGCCGGTCTGTTCAACCTTGATGGAAATGGTGCTACGGTGACCTATGCGTTGCCCGATGGCATCGACTCAACCGCAATAGTGGCATCGCTCGCCGATGGAGTCCTCACGCTCACTGGCAAGGAAGATGGCGCGACCACTTACGTTCTGCTCAGTGCCACCGAGTGTGGCAAGACGCAGTTTGTGCGTGTCCCCGTCAGGGTGGAGCGCAGCACAGGCGTGGTTGATGCCGACATCAACACCGATGTTGTCGTCTATCCAGTGCCAGTGACAACCACCCTCAATGTGGCTACCGGCCTCAGCGGCTATGCGGTGAGCATCTATAATGCGGCAGGTGCCGAGGTCTATGCCCGCACCGGTATCGACGGTAACCTTTCGGTTGACCGTGGCAATTGGGCGTCAGGCGTCTATGTGATTAAGATTACTGCTGCTGACGGGCACTCTACAGTGCGCCGCTTCACAGTGAAGTGACCTATGCGGGCTTAGTCCCGAAAAAGGTTCAATAAAAACATTTGCCGGGTTGGCATTCCAATTGTGGATGCCGGCCCGGCATTGTGTGTATGCGGTAAGTATGCGTGGCTGGATTGACTGTGACCGACTGTCAACTGTCAAACGGGCAGTGCTGACGATGTGTGTATCTAAGTCAGTGGGGGGACTATTGTTTGTGGGTGCAGATGCTGTAGACGTAGTCCTTGTATTGCGGCACTGTAGTGGTTATCGTGACTGAGTGTGCAAGATCACTGTCCAGAAGGCTCGTAAGGTTGTCGGTCGAGAGCCCGTCGCCGGTGAGCTTGAGAAGTGCTTCTTTGCGTGTCCACAGTTTGGTGAACTCGACGCATGGATCGGCCGACCGTGTCACAAGCGACTGTTCCAGCTGGCTTAGGCATAGCCGCATCACTTCGGGCTCTATTGTGGCTTGTGTTGTCTCAATGTCACAACCCACTGGTGCGCCATTGCTGATGACGCACATCACTGCGCTTTTGCAGTGGCTGAGATTGAAATTTATGAGGGGGTATTCTTTAAGGTATGGTTTGCCGTTGGGCTTAAAGCCGAAACGCGGCATTGCGTTTATGCCGAAGTGCTCCTTTAGTCCGCGACAAAGAAGCAGATAGGCTTGTGCGCACTGCATCTTGTCGGTCGGTTGCCGGTAGGCTTCGGCTTTCTCCCTTCGCCATTGCGGCAATTCCGACAGAGCCTGCTGCAGTGTGCCGTTGCCAGCTGTGGCAAAACCGTCGTCTATCAGCACTATGGGCTGCATTAGCGGGGCTGAATGTCAGTCGATGGTGAAAAATGATGAGAAACCGGTCATGTCGAGCACGTTTTTCACGCTGCTGTTGATGTTGTGCAGCTTTACGCTTCCTCCGGCTTTGTTGGCTTTCTTCAGTAGCGATATGAAGGTGCGCAAGCCTGAGCTGCTGATGTATTCGAGGCCGGAACAGTCAATGTCGACCGCTGAGATATGGGCGCAGTCAAGAGCGTCGACCTTTTGGCCAAACTCAATTGAGTTCTCGGTGTCGAGCCTTCCGTTCAGTGTTATTTGTGTCTTGCCGTCGGCTTGTGTGATTTTCGTTTCCATAATGCGGATAATTTCTTTAGAATTAATTGGTTGATCAATTGGATAGTGGTCGGACTGCGTTGAACTGAGATCAGTGTTGTGCTGTGCGCTTGTGGTGCCAAAATCCGTTCATCCGTTAAAAATATGAATATTTGCCGTAAGAATACAGCATGTCAATACTGATTTGTGCTTTTTTAACACATTAGCGGGTCATGCCGGCTAATATGTGGCGGGAGAGTGGAGTGATGCGCATATGGTCGATTTTTCTGCTTTTTGCTGTTGGCATGTGACACGGGTTAATTAAATAAATTGTAATTTTGCCTCGTAACAAATACTATCTCGAATGAAGAAGCGGAAAAATAAGAACAATGTGCGTAGCACAGTAAAGATAGCAATGGCAGCGGCTGTGGTGCTCGTGGCGCTCGCATTGGCGGTTTTGGCAAGCGGCGCTCTCTCGTCGGCACCCAAGGCCACAACCATTTACATTCGTCACGGAATCACTGATGCCCAGCTTGCCGACTCACTCGTGGGTCACCTTGGTGATGACTGCGCCGATAAGGTGCTGAGGTTGCTCAAGCTCACCAATGCACACATGTCGGAGCGGCAAGGTGCCTTTAAAGTGCGCAAGGGCGAGAGTGCCTTTAGTGTGGCACGCCACTTGCGCGGTGGTGCGCCCAGCAGCATAACGCTCACTTTCAATAATCTGCGCACCAAGCGTGAGCTGGCCGACCGCATCGGAGGCCTTTACATGATGGGTGCCGATGCCATGTGGAAAGCTCTCAACGATGAGAAGTTGTGTGCCAAGTATGGCATGACCACTGACAACATTGTGTGTCTTATGCTCCCCGACACTTATGAGTTTTATTGGGATATTACACCTGAGGAGTTGCTCGACCGCATGAATGGTTATTACAAGGATTTTTGGACCGACAGCCGCCGTGCTAAGGCCAAGGAACTACAGCTTACACCCGTCCAGGTCGAGGTGGTGGCTTCAATCGCCGAGGAGGAAAGCGCCAAGCGTGACGAGCGCGGCAAGATAGGCCGCCTCTACATCAATCGTCTTAATGCTGGTATGCGCCTGCAGGCCGACCCCACTGTGAAATTTGCCATAGGCGATTTCAGCATTCGCCGCATCACCGTGCCAATGACTCGGTATCAGTCGCCCTACAACACCTACCGCAATGCGGGGCTGCCACCGGGTCCCATACGCATACCCGAAAAGCGCACCATCGACGACATTCTCAACAGTGCGCCCCACGACTATCTTTATATGTGTGCCAAAGAGGATTTTTCGGGCTACCACAATTTTGCAACCACTTTTGACGAGCACAGGGAATTTGCCAAAAAATATCAGGAGGCACTCAATAGCCGTGGCATAAAGTGACGTGCTCATTCTCTCGCTGAATTACGACAATGAAGTTAACCGACAACAAAGCCGACGATTTGATGGTGCTGGGCGAATACACCGAGTTCAATGCCTCGATGGTGTGCGACATCCTGGCCACCAACGGCATAGAGGCACGCACCCTAGGCTCAAGTGAAGGGCAGCCTTACCAGTTTGTTACGGTTAAGGTGGTAGTGCGCAAATCTGATCTTGATCAGGCTTTTAATGTGTTGCGGCATTATGAGATAGGACAAAAGGTTGATCCAGGGCAGGTGTCTGCGTCAACTGCCCGGGGTCGGTTATGGCTTACAGTGCTGTTTGTCGTTGCTGTTGCTGTGGTGGCAGTTCTTGTGTGTGTTGCAAATCTATGACAATGAGAGCTCTGCATAATGTTAAAGCCACACTTGATCATGCCGATGCGGCTTGGGCTGTGCTCAGCCACGCCAAGCATGCCATGCGTGAGGCAGGTCGTAGCCAGTGGCAGGGTGACTATCCGTCGGCTGCCGAGGTGAGTCGCGATATCGATGCCGGTGTGGCTCGGGTGCTCATGTGCGACGGTATCGTGGTAGGGTATTGTGCTTTGATAACGACAGGCGACAAGTGTTACGGACACATTGCCGACGGCAGTTGGCTCACTCCCGATGGCACACGATATGCCGTGGTGCACCGCTTGGCCATCGATCCTGCAATGGGTGGCCATGCTCATTGACGAGGCGCGTGGCCTTAATTGTCTGAGCATGCGCATCGATACCAACCACGACAATGTGCAGATGCTCCGACTGCTGCCTCGCAACGGGTTTGCCTACTGTGGCAAGGTGTGGCAGTCTGGCGGTGAGCGCATGGCCTTCGAGCGTGTTATCTCCTCCAGTCACATATAACGCTAAATCGCAGTCCCCGGCCGAGTCTGGCACGCACATGTGCCTATCGGTCGGGGACTGCGTTGTTGTGGATGTCTCCGCTACAGGTCGATGTCGAGTTCCACAGGACAGTGGTCTGATCCGAAAATCTCGGTATGGATTTTGGCATCGGTCATGTGCTGGGCAATGTCGTTGCTCGCAAGAAAATAGTCTATGCGCCACCCTGCGTTCTTTTCGCGTGCGCGAAAGCGGTAGCTCCACCATGAGTACACATTGGCTGTATCGGGGTAGAAGTGACGGAAACTGTCGGTGAAGCCGCTTTCGAGCAGTTGGGTCATCTTGTTGCGCTCCTCATCGGTGAATCCTGCGTTTCGCCGGTTGCTCTTCGGATTCTTCAGATCGATTTCCTCATGAGCTACATTAAGGTCGCCGCACACAATCACCGGTTTGTTGCCGTTGAGCCCCACAAGATAGTTTTTGAAATCGTCTTCCCACTTCATGCGGTAGTCGAGGCGCCGTAACCCGTCTTGGCTGTTGGGTACATACACGCACACCAGGTAGAACTTATCCATCTCGAGCGTGACGATGCGTCCCTCGTGGTCGTGTTCGTCGATGCCCATGCCCAGTGTTACCGCTACAGGAGTGTGGCGCGTGTAGATGGCTGTGCCTGAGTATCCTTTCTTGTCGGCATAGTTCCAATAGCTTTGGTAGCCGTCAAATTGCAGGTCGAGCTGCCCGTGCTGCATCTTGGTCTCCTGTAGGCAGAAGAAGTCGGCGTCGAGAGCCTTGAACGCGTCGGCAAACCCTTTGCCCACGCAGGCCCGCAGGCCGTTCACGTTCCATGAAATTAATTTTAGCATAGGTTGTGTGACGGGGTGTTATTATTCTTGCTGCTTGTCGGTGGTTTTGTAACGCTCTATGTCGAGCCGGCGGGCTTTTGCCGAGCACATGATGGCGGCCACAAGTACTGCTACGGCCACTACGGCACCGGCAATGAGTACCCATAAGTCGATGGCCATGTTGGTGCCGCACCACAGAAGGATGCCGCACATGGCAAGGCAAATCAGGTCGAGTAGTAGGGCGCGGCGTCGAAGCTCGCGCTGCCGTGCGGTTGAATCGGTTGCTGTCATATCGTTAGCTTTTTTTGGGGGGATTATCTTGACATTACCAGAATTTGTTGAGGGCTTCGTTATACTCAAACCCTGCGTTGCGCAGTCGTGCTTCAAGCTCTATGCGGCTAATTCCAAGTGCTTTGCATAACTCGTCGAGCGACTGGAATTCGTTGCGCAGCTTTGTGTTGACAAAGCTCATAAGCATAAACGGGTCTTTGGGTAGCTTGTCGATAAGCATGATGGTGTGTCGTTATAAAATCAATGTTGATTCAAAATTACTAATTTTTCCACTTCCCCGCAAAAAAAAGCCCCCAACCATCCACCGTCAACTATGCCGCAAAATTTCCTAGCATCTCTATGCCGGAATCTTGTGTTGTGAAAAAACACTAACGGGTTTACATATATGGATATTCTAAAAGAAAAACGGGAGGACCCCCGACTCTCTTTTGGGATTTCCAACAAACTTGCCGCCCATTCCATCCTATCAAGGGAAAATTGTGGCAAATCCGCGTTTGCTCAAAATTAGTGTGTGATTTAATTCTAAGTCTGGTTTTTGTGGAAATATCGTATCTTTGCTAAAACGAACATATTGAAGCTATGGCGACAAAGATAAAACTATCCAAAATTAGAACAGTTGATTTAAGAGACTGTTGGCAGAGTGAATCGAGCGACTTTACTCCTTGGTTGGCCAAGGAAGAAAACATGTGTTTGTTGGCGGAGGCTCTGAATATCGATGAGTTGGAAGTGGTTGCACAAGAGGAATATGTAGGCCCATACAGAGCCGACATTTTGTGCAAAGATCCTAGCACTGACAAGTTTGTCCTTATTGAGAACCAACTTGAAAAGACCAATCACACTCATCTCGGACAGATAATGACATATGCTGCAGGGCTTGATGCTGTAACCATAATTTGGATTGCAGAACGGTTTACTGAGGAACATCGCGCTGCCATTGATTGGCTTAACCGCATAACCGACAACGAATTCAATTTCTTTGGCATCGAAATTCAACTAGTCAAAATCGGTGATAGTCCAGCTGCTCCTGTATTTAAGATAATTTCCAAGCCGAATGATTGGTCGAAAACGGCTCGGTCTGTGAGCTCGCAGAAATCGATGGATAACAAGACCGATACAGAAAAATTCCGTTATGAATTTTGGTTAGCATTTAAGGAATATATGAACGATAACCCATCGAAATTTTTCAGACCACAAGGCGCGTCCTATAGTCATTGGCTTAACGTAGCCATTGGGACATCGAAAGCTAATATTTCCTTGCTTTTAAACCAAAGAGACGGTCTTGTTACTGTTCAATTATACCTAAATGATTCAGATAAGTCTTTATTTGATGCACTTTATGGCTTAAGGGATAAAGCTGAGTCAGAAATTGGATCCCATCTTGAATGGCGTAGGCTTGATGGCAAGAAAGCGTCAACCATAGATTTGTATAAGAATTGTGATGTAACCGACAAGTCAAATTGGCAAGATATGTTCAAATGGTTCAGAGAGAATACAGAAAAGTACGTGAAATTCTTCAAGCCAATTTTGAAAAAGATATAGGTCTTATGCTCAACCTCACATGCTGAATCGCCTATGGAATCTAAGCCAAAACAAGATTATAGCTATGCCATTCATCTGGACTCTGGTAATATAGTCCATGTTGACCAAGCTAAACGGGAAGAAATATACGTATGCCCATGTTGTGGATTTGAAATGCGCCCGCACATGGGCAAAGTGCGTCGTTGGCATTTTACGCACAAAGCTGACGCAAATTGTAACTATGAGACTTATCTGCACAAAGTGGCAAAAACTCGTATCCAGGAAGCTTTCCTAGATTCTGAAAACTTCCTAATCACCTACAATCCCAAACACTATTGTGCAAGTAATTGTCCACTTAAGTATGTTGAGAAATGTTCAACCCGCAAAGAGAAGACATTTGATTTACGCCAATTTTATGACACCTGCGATGAAGAAAAAGAATATAAAGGATTTATTCCAGATTTGATGCTCCGTTCTTCATCCAAACCCGAATTGCCGCCTGTTTTCTTGGAGATTTATGTTACCCATAAATCGACCAATGAAAAAAGGAAGTCTGGTTTTCGTATCATTGAAATCCCTATTCGGTCTGAAGATGATATAACTGCCATTGTCCGTACAAAACATATCAGAGGTATCGACAGTAACGACAATTTATGGTACGGAGACAGATCTGCTAATATCAAATTCTTCAATTTCAACAAACAATATGAAATTGAAGAATCGGATGATTTTGAGATTGATGATATCCACGT
>CAVIEK010000056.1:6153-14167 GCA_963641805.1 Bacteroides fragilis | reverse complement strand
AGAAAGTGGTTGAGGTTCCCGGACGTCAGGGTATCGCTGCCGACAAGGACTTCTTCTACGTGTCTGACACACGCGGTCTTTACAAATATGACCACAACTGGAATCTGGTTGCAAAGCGCGTTCAGACCAAATCAGATCCTTTGTTCCCGAATCCTGAGAACGCCAACCACTTCGGTGACATCGACGTTTACGATGGCAAGATCTACACCGGCAACGAAAAGTTCGCTTTCGGCCGTGGCCAGAACATCGCCGTGAGCATCTACGATGCCAACACACTGAAATGGATCAAGGATATTCCATGGTGCGCAGAGTCAGGCCAAGTTGAGGTATCTGGTCTTGCAGTAGACCGCGAGAAGAACCTCATCTGGATGAGCGACTGGGTGGACAGCCGTTACGTATATTGCTACAGCCTGGAGACTGGCAAGTACTACACTAAGATGCAGTGCCGCCCCACTCCTTACTGGTGCCAGGGTATCTACATTGCCGATGGCAAGATGCTCTTCTCGGCCGACGACGGTGAATCAGCTTACGGCATCGCCGACTGCATCTACATCGCCGACGTGAGCAACGTTCCTTACACTGGTCTGAAAGACGGTACTGAGGTTGTGAAGGACACTCCGTTCTCAGTTAAGCTCGATGAGAGCGGCAAGCCCGTCACCCGCACAGGCAAGATTGCAGCTGGTGCTATCGCTGGCAAGCTCTCTCTGTTCCGCGAGATGACTGACTTCCGTCGCGCTGGTGAGATCGAAGGTCTGACTGTTGATCCCAACACCGACGACCTGCTCGTGCTCAACAACCGTGGCACTCAGATTTGCCTTGGCATGTCGCTCGCTCCGTTCAGCGAAGAGGGCTACACTAAGGAAATCCACGAGGTTTACGTCTACGAGAAAATCAAATAATCTTGTGACGGTAAATTAAACCGCACGTGTTATTTGTTTCATACCTTTTGTAAACAAACACAATAGGATTATTATATAAATTTTAATGGGGTGTGTCCTGCACGTGAGTGTAGGACACATTTTTATTTCACATCGCTATCAAGCCGTTTTTTACTCCGGTTTCACTCTTGCCGATTGGCTCCACACGGCAGGAAAACTTTAATGCACAGGGGGTGAACATTACCTTTGTTGCCAGAAAAAGACGTAACTTTGCAAATGCTATGAGAAGAATCATTTTTCACTTGACCAGCATAATCACCTGCATGGTGCTCGCATGGCCACTCATGCCGATTTCAGCCGCCATCAGCGCCGATGAGCAAGACTTTGACGAGAGCATCAGGCTTCCGGTGAGAAGACTGCATCCAGAGCGCAACAAAAAGAAAGCTGACACTGACGCGACCGGCGAAAGCAAGAACGCCGACGCCGAAAGCGCAAACCCGGCCGACTTCTCGCAGAGGATGCGCCGCGAGCGCGCACGCCTTCAACGCAAAAGCCAAGCAGAAGCGGACTCGGGCCAATCGGTGACAGACATTCCACAACAGACGCCGGGCACCGACAAGGCCTGGCTTGACAAGTTGCTCTCTACCGACTACACCATAAAAAGCATCGAAGACTATATGCCTCAGCGCCTGCGATGGACCGACGAGCCCGTAGGACAGTCGCAATCACAGCTTCTGCCCTACTTTTCAAGCACCATACTGCCCGATGGAACCACACGCTATATGCCAAAAGACGTGAGGATGGAAAACAACTACAACGGTCTCTATCTATATTTCGACACCAACCGAGGCAAGCCACAAGGCTTGCGGCTGCGGGCGCAATACTATGCCGACGACGCCCTCGACATCGAGCGGGTTGACTTCATCATCAACGGCTTCAAGTATGGCTACACACCGCTGACTGTGAACCGAGGCAAAGGCAACGGACGCATGGTGTGGGAGAACTTCGATGATGCGGTGGGCACGCCGATGAAAGACCTTGTGTACGCCTTGACCCACGGCCATGCGGTGATAGTGAAATTCGTAGGCAGCCGTGGGTTCTCGCACGTCAAGGAGCTTACGGCCGACGAGATAAAGGATATGTACCGCACGCTGGAGCTGTACCGCGCCATGGGCGGCAGCATTTAGAGGCTCACGGCCGGACAAATCACCGAAGACCGACACATCATAAACGAACGCGACAGATGAGCTTGAAACCCGTAATAGCAATAACAGCGGCAATGGCCGTGGCCCAACAGGCGGGCGCGCAGCTGACGCTTGTGAGAGAAAACAAGCAGCACTCTTTTGCCTCGACGGTCCCGGCTGGCAACTATAGCGGCATCGCCCGCATTGGCGGCAACCGCTATGCAGTGGTCGACGACAAAGCAGCAACCGACGGCTTCCACGTGATGGAAATCGACATCGACAGTGTGAGCGGCGACATAATGAACGTGACCCACAAGGGTTTCGTGAGCAGCGGAATGCCAAACCGCGACGAGGAGGGCATCGCCATGCGCCACGCCGACAGCACCCTGTGGATAAGCGGGGAGGCAGGCAACAAGGTGCTGCAATACCGGCTCGACGGCAGCACCACCGGACGCAGGCTCGATTTGCCGCCCGAGTTCATTGCCTATAACGGCAACTACGGTCTTGAGTCGCTCACCTACAACGACAGCACCCACACATTCTGGACCACGACCGAGAGCACCCTGCCCACCGACGGCATGCAGGCCGATGCCACCAACGGCATTGCCAACCGTCTGCGCCTGCAAGCCATCAACGACAGTCTGCAGCCATGCGGCCAATGGACATACCTGATGGACGTGCCCCACTCCACAAAGGCAGCCCGCAACTATGCCATGGGAGTGAGCGAGCTGCTCGCACTCGACGACGGGAGCTTGCTTGTGCTAGAGAGGGAATTCCATGTGCCCAAATCAAAAACAGGAGCTTGGTGCCGAATCAAGATATATCAAGTGTGGCCTACTGCAGCCAATGCATCATCGCCGCTCGAGAAGCACCTTGTGCACGAGTTCTCCACGTCGCTGACACTGCTCAACCGAAGCATAGCCAACTATGAGGGCATGTGTCTGGGTCCGCGGCTCACCGACGGCAGCCAATGCATCATAATGGTCAGCGACTCGCAAAACCAGTATGCCGGTGTGCTTAAAGACTGGTTCAAGACCATTGTGGTAAGATAACGACAAACGTCACCTCGCCGAAAACCACTAAGGAGAAAAACGAATGGACACCTTGCACATTAAAGAAATCACCCACATGCGGCTCGGCTTTCACTGCACCCACGAGCTGCTCGACCGCGTGCTCAACGACTTCGGCAAGGAATGCGTTGCCATAGACTCCACCGACGCATGCGACGACGTGTGGGAAATAGGCGATTTCATATACACCAACAGCCGCGACAGGCTTCATGAGCGGCTGAAGGCAATCTATGCATTCACATACCTGGGCGGCACCCTCACATTCGACGGGCACACTATCGCCTACGGTACGCTCTCGCGGTTGCTCGGCAACGACGAACCCGACAAAGCGAAACGTTGCATGAAAGGAATCCCAAACGTGTACGACGGGGATTGACAATGCGTGTGTGCGCGAGTGGAGACAAATGACCTTGCCTGGAATCAATCAGAGAGATATTGCTCTATATATAGACGGCAGTTAGCCTCAAGCTCATCATACCATTGCTGGCCGAAACGCTCAATGAGAGGCTCCCGCAAGAACTCATAGGCGCGTATGCCCTTCTTGCGCCCCATGACCTCGGCAGCCTTGCATATTTTCCACCTGTGATAGTTGACCGCTGTGCCATAGCTCAACTTATTGACGCGCACCGGATACAAGTAGCACGAGATGGGTTTGCGAAAGCCAATGCGCCCCTCGCGGTAGGCCTTCTCGATGGCACAGATACACATTCCGCCCGGGGCATAGCACGAGAACACACAGTTACGTCCGTCGACTATCTGCGTCACCAAGTCGCCATCGGGGTCGAGGTATCCCACACCATGCTCGCGTATGGTGTTCTGAGCCTGCGGCAACAAGTCGTCCCACACATCGGGAAGAATTCGTTTGAGCGTGTTATACTCCTCGTGGGTGATAGGAGCCCCTGCATCGCCGTCGATGCAGCACTCGCCCAGGCAAGCGTCGAGATTACAGCAGAAAAATCGCTCGACCAGGTCGAGACTCACAAGCGTGTCGCCTATTTGAAACATTGAGTAGCAGAATGAATTGATGTATATGTGAATTTACGGTGCCCCGCGGTGATGGCTACAGGTCTTGCGTGAATTTGCTGAGCACCTCCTCAAGCGTGGTGCTGGTGAGCTTTTGGTGCAGCTCGCCGTTAAGCGCGTATGAGATGCCGCCGGTCTCCTCCGACACCACGATGGCAAGGGCATCGGTCGCCTGTGCTATACCGAGAGCCGAGCGGTGGCGTAGTCCCAAGTACCGCGGCACATCGGTGTCGTGCGACACCGGCAGGATACATCCTGCCGCCACAATCTTGTCATTGTCGATTATCAGCGCACCGTCGTGCAGGGGGCTATTTTTGAAGAAGATGTTCTCGATGAGGCGAGCGTTGACATCGGCGTTTATCATATCGCCCGAATGCTCGTAGTCGGCAAGCCCCACCGTGCGACGCACCACAATCAAGGCTCCCGTTTTGCTCTTGCTCATGTTGATGCAGGCATACACAAGCGGCATCACCCACTTCTTGCGCCGGTCGGTGTCTGAGCGGTGCCACAGCCGCTTGAGGAATCCAAGGCCGCGCCGCGAGCCGAGTTCGGTGAGAAAACGCTTGATTTGGTCTTGAAAAAGGATGACAATGATGAACAGGCCTATGTCGATAAACTTGTCCATGATGGTGCCAATTAGGCGCATATCGAGTATCTTATACATCACCACCCATGCCACAACAAACGACATCACGCCCAGAAACACGTTGAGCGTGCCCGAGTCGCGCATGGTGCTATACATGTAGTAGAGCAATGTGGCCACCAGCAATATGTCGATTATGTCCTTGATGCCAAACAGGCCAAGCATAGTCAAATCAAGCAGTATCATATCCCTTTATCGTTTTCGTTTAATTCATTTGTCATTAAGGGCCGAAGACCGGATGCGGCTAGACGGCATCAGAGCCAATGCCCGCCACGGGTGGCCTCGACAATAGACCGGGCCTCCACGGCCTGCCGCACATCGTGCACCCGCAGGAAGTGGGCGCAACGCTCAAGAGCCATCGTATTGAGCACTGTGGTGCCGTTGAGGGCCTCGGCAGGGGTGCACCCGAGCAGGCGGAACACCATCGACTTGCGTGACACGCCCACAAGCAGCGGCACACGCAACTCATGAAACACCTCAAGGCCGCGCATCAGCTCATAGTTCTGCTCCACAGTCTTGCTGAATCCGAACCCGGGATCAGCAATCACATCATTCACTCCCATCTGGTGCAGCTCATCGACCTTGCGCGCAAGGTATTTGAGCACGTCGGCAGTTACATTGTCGTAGTCGGTGAGTTGCTGCATGGTGGCCGGAGTGCCGCGCATGTGCATCACTATGTAGGGGACACCGAGCTGCGCCACAGTGGCAAACATGCGGTCGTCGAGCGTGCCACCGGCCACATCGTTCACGATGTCGACGCCAAGCTGTTCCACACAACTGCGGGCCACATCGGCCCGGAATGTGTCGACACTCACGATGGCATCAGGGGCCACACGACGCACCACTTCCATGCCGCGCTCAAGGCGGGCAAGTTCTTCGGCAGCCGTAACCTCGGCGGCGCCTGGACGCGTGGAGTAGGCACCGATGTCGATCACATCGGCACCATCGCCGACCATTTGCCTGACCCGCGCTTCGATACGTGCGGTATCGGGACAACGGCTGCCGTCATAGAAGCTGTCGGGGGTCACATTGAGGATACCCATAATCCACGGACGGTCGATTTCCACGAGACGCCCATGCAAATTCATGCTATAGGGTTGGAAGCTTATCATATCGGCATTTGGAACTTAATAAGGGCAATCACTTGCGTGGCAAGACATTAATCTTAAGCTTGGCGAGAGCGCGGTCGGCCTTGGCCATGGCGGCCTCAACACTGCTGTCGGAAGCAAGTATCACCGCCATGCGGCGATGCCCCCTGACCTCCGGCTTGCCGAAGATGCGCATCTGCACACCCGGCTCGGCAAGAGCCTGCTCCACATTGTCAAACTCCACGCGATTAGAGTCGCCCTCAACCACCACCGCACGCGAGGCACTAGGGCCATAGAACCTGATGGCAGGCACGGGAAGTCCCATCAAGGCACGCGCATGCAAGGCAAACTCGCTCATGTCTTGCGAAATCATAGTCACCATGCCAGTGTCGTGCGGACGTGGCGACACTTCGCTGAATATCACATCGTCGCCCTTAACAAACATCTCGACGCCGAAGATGCCGTAACCGCCAAGGGCATCGGTCACCTTGCGGGCTATGTCGCATGCCGCGGCACGCGCCTTGTCGCTCATGGCCTGAGGCTGCCACGAGTAGCGGTAATCGCCATCGACCTGAATGTGGCCCACCGGCTCACAGAATTCTGTTCCGCTCACCGAGCGCACGGTGAGGAGAGTTATCTCATAGTCGAAATCCACAAAGCCCTCCACAATCACACGGCCGGCGCCGGCGCGTCCGCCTTCCTGCGACACCCTCCAAGCCTCGTCGATATGGGCCGCAGTGCGTATCACGCTCTGCCCGTGACCGCTAGAGCTCATCACCGGTTTCACCACACACGGCATGCCCACGGCCTCGACGGCCTGACTAAACTCGTCGTAGGTAGAAGCAAAGCGATAGGGCGATGTGGGCACGCCAATGGTCTCGGCGGCAAGCCGACGGATGCCCTCACGGTTCATGGTGAGCAGTGTGGCATGTGCGTTTGGAGTGACCTTATGCCCCTCTTTCTCAAGCTGTACCAGTGTGGGTGTGGCTATAGCCTCGATCTCGGGGATAATGAAGTCGGGGTTCTCCTCCTCGACCACGCGACGCATCGCATCGCCATCGAGCATGTCGAACACATGGCGACGCTGCGCCACCTGCATGGCAGGAGCTCCGTCGTAGCTATCACAAGCCACAACCTCCACCCCCATGCGCTGTAGCTCAATTGCCACCTCCTTACCAAGTTCGCCACTTCCCAGCAGCAAGGCCTTGCGTCCTATCTCGCTGCCTATGGTACCTATTTTCGTCATTATAGTTACGTTTGGTCGTTAAGAAAAAAACATTACCGCCCGCAATGCAGAGCAAAACGCCCATCCGATTGCGGGCAATGATCAACTGAGACACAACGGCAAATGAAGGCTTGGGCACAACGGCCCACCAACCGCCACCGCTAAGAGGCCTTAGTCACTCACAAAGTTAGCAACATTTTACAAAAGCGCCCAATCAAACCGCGCCAAAAGCCAAATTTTAGAATCAGTCGAAAAGCCCCACGTAATAGCAGAAAATGAGAATTACGGCCACCGGGGCCACGAAGCGCAGGCAGAACACCACGTAGCGCTCCATGTGAGTGCCGAATGCGCCATGGTTGGTGAGTTGGTCGTGAATCACCGTGCGGTCAAGGAACCAACCTACATAAACGGCCGTAAAGAGGCCGCCAAGCAGCATGAACACGTTGGAGCCTATATAGTTGAGAAAGTCGAAGATGGTCATTCCGAAGATAGTGAAATCGCCAAGCACGTTGAACGACAATGCGCTGAGCACGGCAAAGACAAACACAAAGACGGCAGTGACCCAGGTGGCCGTGCGCCGGCCCAGGTGATGCTCGTCGGTAAGGAATGTGACTGAAATCTCAGTAAGAGAGATAGTCGACGTGATTGAGGCGAAAAACACCAGCAGGAAAAAGAGCACCGCCCATACATATCCGCCAGGCATCTGATTGAAGATGCTGGGCAAAGTCTCGAATATGAGCTTGGGGCCCGCCTCAGGCTGCACTCCGTAGGAGAACACGGCAGGAAATATCACCACGCCCGAGAGCACCGCCACCACAGTGTCGAGCGAAGCCACCATGACGGCGTCGCGCGAGAGCGAAGTCTTGTCGCTGAAATACGACGAATAGGTGACCAAGCCCGAGA
>CAVIEK010000056.1:0-6143 GCA_963641805.1 Bacteroides fragilis | reverse complement strand
GATGCCCAGCGTAAGCGACCTGAACGCCTGGCCAAAGGCGTCCACCACCCCTTTCCACGTGAGACTGCTGAAATCGGGGGCAAAAAGGAACTCAAGCCCCCTGCGTGCCTGCGGGAGCGACAGCGAGTTGACACAGAACACCACCAGCAACACAAACAGCAACGGCATCATCACATTCGACACACGCTCTACCCCGCCGCGCAAGCCACGCCCCATTACTGCAAAATTGACAAGCAGAAACAGCACCGTCCATAGCACACAACGCCACGGACTGCCCACGAAATCGGCAAACATGATGCCATACTGCTGCGGAGTGTGGCCACTGAGATTGCCTGCTACGGCCTGCACCAGATATTCAGCGACCCAGCCGCACACCACGCTGTAAAAGCTGAGGACGAGCAACGAGCCAAGAATACACACATAGGTGAACAGATAGACGCGCGATTTGGGCGACAATTGCTGCAGGGCACCCTTCATGTTTTTGTGGGTCGACCGGCCAATGATGAACTCAGCCAATATCACGGGAACTCCGAGCAGTGCCACACACAACAAATACACCAAGATAAATGCACCGCCGCCATTTTGGCCGGCTTCATAGGGGAAACGCCAAATGTTGCCAAGGCCCACTGCCGAGCCCACTGTTGCCGCTATTGCCCCGACACGCGTGGCAAAACTCGCTCTTTCGCTCATAATTCTGATTTAATATCTATAAAAAGACAGTTACTTAACATCGAATGATGCTCCACTCTCGCCAAGCAAGGCATCTTCAAAATTTCGCAGCATTACGCCACAATCCGTCTCAATTGTTTCATTTATTAATAAAACAACGCAAAATTAGCAACATCTATTCTTAAAAACAAGCATTTGATAACAATTTGATTTTATTAACATCAATGTAGCATCATTCCCTGATATAATGCCTCCCGGCATGCTACCATTAGGCCACAGCATTCATTGACTGCCTGCCATCATAGCCGGCTGACTGAGAGCGGTAACAATGTCAAAACGACGGAACTGGATTGAGCGGACGGTCGGGCACCGACTTTCTTGGCCGACTGGCCTTGGATTTTTTCGGACGATGCCGTGGTTTACGATTCCCGTCACGATGCAAACCGGCAACCGATGCAGTAGCGGTATCAGACTCGGCGGCAAATCGCGCGGCGGCTTCAACGGCTTGCCTATCACAGGAAGACGCTTCACCCCAACCGCGCACAACCACCGCCACAACAATTGCCACAGCAAGCAGCGCCATCACTGCCAGCGTGCCAACGCGCTCGTGGCGCGTCATTGAGAAGAAATCGGCAAGTCGTCCCATATCGGTTACAAAAATAAGCATTTTTCAGCATCATTCCGGCAAGCTGGCTGCAATGCAAGCGACACAAAAGGCAAAAACGCGCCACTGTATGCCAATTTAGTGGACATCAGAACAATTTGGTGCTTCGCAAGTCCTATAATATCCCAAAAAAGAGTAACTTTGTCACATAAAGAAAAAGGACAGACTGTATCCTTACTATTTTGAAAACAACACAATGAAATTCCACATATACCAAAACAAATGAGAAAATTAATCAAATCTATACCTGCGGGCATAGCATCGGCACTGACGTGCCTACTCATAGCATACCTTTCACTCGATCCCAATCCGCTCGACATCAATGACGTCCCGTTGTTTCCCGGATCGGACAAACTGTTGCACGCCATCATGTATTGCTGTGCCACTGTGGTGTTCCTACTCGACTACGCCAAGTCAAGACTGCCACACCACACCAAAATCAACAACGAGGTCGCCATCACAGCGGCTACCATGGTATTCGGTTTTGTGATGGAAATTCTGCAACTCGTCATGCGCATGGGACGCAGCTACGACATGCTCGATGTGGTGGCAAACTGCATAGGAGCAGCCATGGGTTTCGTGGCGGTGCGCTATTGGCTGATGCACCGCTTCCGCCACATGATGCTCAAGCACAAGCACCACCATCATCACCATAGCCATGACAATGATGATGACGCCACCAACTGCCCCACCTCCATACAGGGCGGAGAACTTTGAAATTTGTTGTGGATATAGTTGGCCGGAATGCATAAAAGTCATAATTTTGTGACACACACGACATAACATCCACTAAAATCACATTCCACATGAGATTACTCAATTTCAACACACAAGTAATGAAACACCCTCTCACCTTTGCAGTGATGGCCATCACTTGCCTGATACAAGCGTATGCCGACGACTTCACCGCCATAAGTGAGACAGGGACCGGGTATCAGAACCAGACATGGTTCTATAGCGGAGCCGGCCAGGAACTCGCCCAAGACGACATCAAAAAATATTGGGATGAGGGAAAGCGCATCACCAGCATCTCATACACTGATTTAGGATGGTTTGTGGTGATGAGCAAAAACAGCGGCTACACCATGCAGACCTACCACTACGACAAATCCTGGCCCACCGACTGGCTGACAGAAAATGAAAAACAAGGCTACCGCATAACCGCAGTCAGCAACAGCGGGAGCAAGTGGCTAATAGTAATGTCGCAAGGAACGGGCATCACCACGCAGACGTGGTTTTACGGCGAGTGGAACTCCCTGACCGACAGAATCAGCGACCGGTGGAAGGACAAATATCATATCACCTCGGTCGTGTGGGACGGGAAGGCGTGGTTTGTGGTGATGAGCAAAGGCTCCAAATACAGTCACCAACGCATAAACTGGGCGAGCAGTTACAGCGGCATACGCGACAAAATCAAGAAAGCGTGGGATGCAGGGTATTCACTGCAACTGCTCAACAAGGGCGAAGGCAATTATGTGGCAGTGACAACGAAGTTTGTCGACGGGCACACCCCCCAACAGTCGTTTGTGGGCTCATCGAGCGACATAAAAAGCACAATTCATAAATGGTGGGATTCCAAGAAGAGCATCGTGTTTGTGGGCGGCGGTGATGCCCTACAATGGACAACCTACGCATCAAACAACAGCAACAGCAACAATAGCAACAACAGTAACAACAACAGTAACAACAATTACAACAACACCGCAACAGGCAAATATAGCGTGCAGACAATGGCCAACGGCGGCAAGCGCGAGAATCTGCCCGACGGGGGCTTCAGAATATCACACACACAGAAAGACGGCTCGCAGACATTCTATGAGGAGCACCCGTGCTACATTTGCAAAGGCGACGGCAAGTGTCACATCTGTTGGGGCACAGGCGGCACGCTCAATGGCTACACTGGTATTTTCTATCCATGCTCCGGATGTGCCCGCGCAGGCGGAATAAACAAATGCTACGCTTGCCAGGGCAAAGGCAAGACCACTTTGACCGGAACATATAAAGACGGGGTGGCACAAAGCATTGGCAACGACGGACGTATGTATATAGGGACTGCCGACGGCAGCAATAGTCGCAGCTCTAGCCGCAGTCGGTCGAAGAGCCGCAACCGCAGCAACGACTATGTGGAGACAATTGAATATGCTCCAAACTATACCGGAGGCGACAACTCGCAGTGGTGTGAGAAATGCCATAAATATGCTCCCGCCCACAGTCACATACGCAAGCGTGTGCACTGACCCCGCTAGAGCATAGGCCCGACAATCAAGAGACCAGCGCGTTTCTTTTTCGGCCCAAACGCCCACGCACAACGACGGCGGGCGCACCATCCATCGGGTAGGTGCGCCCGCCGTTGTTATTGTCGTTTCGGCACGAGGCTTTAGAATCGCCCGCCGCCACCGCCGCCACTACCAGTGAGCCGTGCCGACACTGTCGACGACGACGAGCCGCAAGTGAGCGTGTAGCTGCTGCCAGATGTGAGGCCGGGGCAAGTGACAAGCACCGAGCTGCCGCTACCGCCCCATCCGCCGCCACCACCGGGTCGGCCACCACCACCGCCACCCGACGATGACGACTTGTAGCCAGAAGGCACTATGAATGTTGCAAGCGTGGTGCTACCGCTCTTTAGGGTAACTGTGTTGCCTGCACTGAGCGAGCCATTGCCCGACACGTAAGGCTGAGTGGATGCCGATGTGCTCGGAACCGAGTTGCCGCCGCCCACGGCAAGTAGGGTACCACCTGTGAAAATCACGGTGTAGCCCTCCTCCTCATTGGCATCGATTCCACACTCGGGTGCACTTGTTCCGAATGCCATTATGGTGCCGCCGTTGATATAGAGGTTGCCGTTAGAGTCAAGGCCGTCGTTGTTGGATGCGACCGCGGTGATAGTGCCACCGTTGATTATCATGTGGCTCGACGAGTTGAGCGCGTCGTCGTAGGTATAGGCAACGATGGTGCCGCCGTTGATCTCAATTGAGTCCTTGCTCTCGATGCCCTCACTGTTGTAACCTGTGGTGGTCACGTTGATGGTGCCGCCATTGATGGTCACCTTGCCGTCGGCCTTCACGCCTTTTGCCGACGACTTGCTATCGCTCGACAGACGGTCGACGTTGCCGGTGTAGTTGTCGTAGGCTGTGCCGTTGACGTAGGCGAAGAGCCCGCCAGAGGTCTTGATGGTGATGTCGCCGTCATTGACGGTGAATGTGCTGTCGCAGCTTATGCCCTTACCGCCGCTGCCGGTACTGGTGAGCGAGAAGGTACCGCCGTCGATAATCACTCTGCCGTCGGCACTGATTCCTGCCGATGCCTTGGTCTTGGAGTCGTCGCTGTCCCATTTTCCGCCGCCCGATGTGGTGACGGTAACGGTGCCGCCCGAGGCGGTAAAGTCGCCATCGGCCTTGAGCCCCTTTGCCGCTGCGGCGGTGACTGCCACATTGAGCGTGCCACCGGCAATGGTGATTGAGCCGGTGTCTTCGGCATCACGGTCGGTATCGTCCTTAAACGACACCTGCACACCATCGTCGCCCACGCCTGAAATCGCAAGTGTTCCGCTCTCGAGCAAGAAATACTGGTTACAGTTCACGCCGTCTTTCACGGCCTTTGTCACATTGACTGTGCAGTTTTTCATCTCCACATATTCCTTGGCATAGATGCCGTGGGCGGTATTGCCCACCACATTGAGCGTGCCCTTTCCCTTCAGCTCAAGATGACCCTTGCACACGATGCACCCTTTCTGGCTGCCGTCAGCACCGTCGGTAAGCGTGTTCTCGGTGTCCTTTTTCACACTTAGCTCTATGCGCTTGCCGTCCTGGATATCGAGTGGCGCACCTGAGGGGTTGGTAAGAGTGAGGCCTCGCAGCTCGATTGTGGCCTTGTAAGATCCCTCAAGTTTGAAACCGCCGTCGGTCGACGCACCGCTGAGGCAATAGGTTATCTCACCGCATGTGGTATCGGCCACGGCGCTCGATTGGACAATGCTCACATGGGCTCCGTCGACGGTAGGGGTCACATACCGTGCCACATTGCCAGCCACCACCACCTTGGCCGACGACCCGTCGAAGGTCACGGTCACGGTATTGTCGTCGACCTTGCTGTTGTCGACATACATGCGTGTGATGTCGCCGGTGGCCAAAGCCTTGCCCATCACGGTGAGCTCAGTTCCGCTCTTGTAGGTCATGTCGCCCGCCTGAGCCGACGGGATGGCGTAGGTGACATCGCCCGTGACCACGTTGAGCGTCTGCGCCATTGCCGCCACTGATGTCATGACGGCTGAGAGGAGAAATAATTTCTTTTTCATCGTGCTATCACTTTAAGGGTTCTACCATTCTGCCTGATTATGAACACGCCGCCCTTGGCTGCATCCTTAGCCTCATCGAGCGACTCAAACGCACCCACGAAAGCGCCCGATGGTGTGTAGACCCGTGCCGGGCCATAATCGGCATCATCACTGACCACACCACTGATTCCGGTGTCTTCAGTGGTGAAATACATGCGGGTGAGCTCCGACACCACAAATGTTTTGCTCGTCTGGTCATTGGCCGCGAGGAGGCTGCCGTCGCCGAATGTCATGTTCAGCGACTCGACCCCTATCGACACCACCGTGCCGTCGGCCTTTTGGAAAGCAAGATAAGGGTAGGCATAGCTGTCGGCGACGGCATGCAGCGTGCCAGCTGCCAACAACATAGCCAATAACATCTTTTTCATACCTCGTCCTTTCTTTTCTAAAATGTTATGGGTTAATGATTTTTATGATTCATCAGCAAAATTAATCAAATCACTTACAATCAAATAACAATAACGCCGTTTCAGCATC
>CAVIEK010000055.1:0-14500 GCA_963641805.1 Bacteroides fragilis | reverse complement strand
CTTGTAGATAAAACGTGGCGTTGCCCGTCGCCATTAAATAGACAAAGATACAAACCATGGCGAAGAGTGATGACAGGAATATTGCTATTCCTCCCACTCGCGGGACATCGCCTGTGTGAATTTTTCGGGCATTGGGGTGGTCGAGCATCTTGCTGCTGCACGAGGCCCTCAGTAACCGTGGAATCATAAGGCGCGACGCCAGCAATCCCAACAGGAAAGTAATGGTTAATTCAAAAACCACAGTCCACCTCCATTTCCGTTAACCAAAGAGCACAACCACTTTTTCGGCTCAAAACTGAGTCGAAAAACTTCAAATAGCTATGAGCCAACGGCTTCACATCTGCCATTATCCCTAACTGCCTATTATAAAATGTGTTGCCTAATTTCAAAATCAATACTAAAATATACATAGCGAGATAACCCGCCAAAGGAAAAACTTCAGCCAAGCGTCTAACGATGCGTCCAACAACCTGGCAATCAATACATTCGTCATAAAATGACGCGCTTTTTCAATTACAAATTTAGTCAAAAACAATCATATACGCAATTAAACTATAGTGTCAAAAGCGAAAAAAGGCCTCCGGTCGGCATTAAAGCGTGACCGGAGGCCGTGTAAGCTAGATTTAATGTTTTCTTAGCCCGATTACATCATGCCTGCACCCATTCCCTGGTTTGCTGCAGGAGCGGGGTTCTCTTCCTTCTTCTCAGCAATGACGCATTCGGTGGTGAGGAACATACCGGCAATTGAGGCTGCGTTCTCAAGAGCTACGCGAGCCACTTTAGCAGGATCAATCACACCCGTTTCGAAGAGGTTCTCATATTTGTCAAGTCGGGCATTGTAGCCGAAATCGCCTTCACCGTCCTTCACCTTTTGCACTACGACAGCACCCTCAAGACCGGCATTGTGCACAATTTGGCGGAGCGGCTCCTCGATGGCACGCTTGATGATGTTGATACCTGTGGTCTCGTCGGCATTGTCGCCTGTCAGATTGTCAAGGCTCTTCACGCAACGGATGTAGGCAACACCTCCACCGGGGACAATACCCTCGGCTACAGCCGCACGGGTAGCGCTCAAGGCGTCGTCAACACGGTCCTTCTTCTCTTTCATCTCAACCTCAGAGGGTGCACCGATATAGAGAACGGCTACACCACCTGCAAGTTTTGCAAGACGTTCCTGGAGTTTTTCCTTGTCGTATTGCGACTTGGTAGTTTCGATTTGCGAGCGTATTTGAGCCACTCGGTCGGCAATGTTCTCTTTTGAGCCAGCACCATTGACAATGGTAGTGTTCTCCTTGTTCACAGTCACCTTTTCAGCCGTTCCGAGCATGTCGATTGTAGCGCCATCGAGCTTAATGCCCTTTTCCTCCGAAATCACGAGACCTCCCGTGAGTGTGGCGATATCCTCAAGCATCTCCTTGCGGCGATCGCCAAAGCCAGGAGCCTTAACTGCGCAAATCTTGAGCGAGCCCCTCAGACGGTTAACCACAAGAGTAGCCAGAGCCTCACTGTCAACATCCTCTGCGATGATGAGCAAGGAGCGTCCGCTCTGAGCCGACTTCTCGAGGATTGGGAGCATATCTTTAAGAACCGATATTTTCTTGTCATAAATGAGGATGTAAGGGTGATCCATCTCACATTCCATCTTCTCGGCGTTGGTGACGAAGTAAGGCGAGATATAGCCACGGTCGAACTGCATACCCTCAACAACCTCTACGTGTGTGTCGGTACCCTTGGCTTCCTCAACGGTGATCACACCGTCTTTCTTAACCTTCTTCATGGCCTCGGCAATGAGTTCGCCGATCTTGGCATCGTTGTTGGCCGAGATGCGTGCCACGTTTTCAATCTTGGCATAGTCGTCGCCCACTTCCTGAGCCTGCTCCTTAATGCCTTCAACCACTTTGGCCACTGCCTTGTCGATACCGCGCTTAATGTCCATAGGATTGGCACCGGCGGCAACGTTTTTCAGACCCTCAGTGATGATAGCCTGTGCAAGAACTGTTGCTGTGGTAGTTCCGTCACCGGCATCGTCACCGGTTTTCTGTGCCACTTCCTTGACGATTTGGGCACCAATGTTCTGGAACTCATCCTCAAGCTCTACTTCACGAGCCACGCTCACACCATCTTTGGTGATGTGGGGTGCGCCAAATTTCTTGTCAAGAATCACATTGCGTCCCTTAGGGCCAAGTGTCACTTTCACTGCGTTGCTGAGTTGGTCAACGCCTTTCTTCAGTTCCTCGCGGGCTTTAGTATCGAATTTAATTTCTTTTGCCATAATAAAATCCTCCTGTTTCTTATTCTTCAACAATTGCCAAAATGTCAGATTGACGCATCATAAGCAGTTTTTCTCCGTCGACCTCGATCTCTGTGCCTGCATACTTGCCATAGAGTACCGTGTCGCCACTCTTTACTACCATCTCTTCGTCTTTAGTGCCGTTACCTGCTGCTTTCACAGTGCCTTTCAACGGTTTTTCTTTTGCGCTGTCGGGGATTATGATACCGCCAGCAGTCACTTCTTCGGCCTTTGCCGGTTGGATAAGAACTCTGTCTGATAATGGTTTGATTGTCATAATAACATATATTTAAACTATTAATATCTATTATATCGATCTGAACCTTAACGATTCACTATTCAGTATTGCACACTTCGTGCCAACTTAATGATTGGCGCATGGGTGGCCATTTTGTCACATTTAGGCAATTATCCACATCCAATAAAATCAGCCCAAGTCGCCTAACATATGGTAACTTGGGCTGATTGTACGGGATAATGGGCTGAAACTGACTAAAAGTGCAGTTTTGTCACTTTCTTGGAGCCGTCGGAATAGGTGGTCTGCACGATATTCATACCGCCAAACGGGGATGTACTTACCATTCCGGCCAAATTAAAATAGTCTACCCTCTCAACACGCTTGTCGCCACAGGTGGTTTCTATGATAGTGGGCAGTGTGTTACTAGTCAAGTTTAGCGGGCATACGATGAACGTATCTGAGATACCGCTGTCGCTATTTGGCTCAAAAGTCGCCACGCGTGCTGCGCCTTCGGCGCCAGTCAGCGGCAGGAGCACAGCATCAAACTCATAGGCGCATCCCACTTGCAATTCAGGGGCTGCCTCTTCGTTAAATCGGTATGACACCTCGAATCCACCTACGAAGCCGAGTTTGTTGACCACGTTGCCCACCTGTTTGGGGGTGTAAAACTTGTTACCGCCGCCATACACGGCATAAACTATTTTGGCATATTCACAGGGCTTCGGCATCATGAAGAAATAACTTTTCCCATCAGCGCCGGTCTGGAGCGTGCTTCCCATAAAGTTGACGGGGCAATACACATTGGGAACAAAACTCTCCTCACCGTTTTCAGTCTCGACAGAAAAGGCTCTAAACAAGTTGGATTCCGAGGCATTGAAGCGGCCAGTAAGCGACTTTATGGGGCATCTGGTCAGATCAGCATTAGTTTCCACAAGAAGCCAATTGCTTTGGTCATACTTTTCCTGTAAGTGGCCACCCTCAATATCAATCATGTATGGCTCACCATCGGGCGTACACTTGGCGACAGAACATCCGTCATCGTCTTTAACGAGGGAATAGGCCGTGCCTGTAACATTGTCGACAAAGCGTGCAACCCCAAGCAAATTGTCACCCGACAGCACACACAACCCACAAGTGGCATTGCCTAACGACTCGCCCAAAGTGGCATTGTCGAAATATTCAATCACAAACGATTCTATCTGAATTCCCTTTGACGTTTTTTCAGCCTTCTTATCAGTGCTTTTGCAACAATAGGTGAACTTGACATCACTCACACCACAACTGTCGGAACAGTTCCATCTGCGTATTTTTGACTTGATGCTATCTAATTGGGGCTTTTCATCATTTACGTACAACTCGGTATGGTATCCATCCTTGTACTGGAACGTAACACTTTTAATTCTCTGTCCGCTTGAGATGAGCAAATAATCGCCCGGATTAAGTTGGACATATGTCGCCACTTTAGTACTTGGTTCTGTAGCACTACTGTACACCCTGCCGACCGACACATTGAATATGCCCACTTTTTTTACCACATTCTCCTTTAATGATTTTATGGAACTGGCTTTTAGCGTATAGCTGCCCGCTACGGCAAACTGGAAAATGAGTAGTGTAAGCGAAAAGGTGCTGATTATCCTTTTGATACAGTTTTTAGTCATAATTGTTAATAGTTTATGTTTCACAAACATTATTCAACACAAAGTTAGACTATTTAACGATATCTCCAAAGTACTCAGTACAAATTTTTCCACCACATTCCCCACCCCTGCATCAAACAAGGGATACAACAGCCCCCAAAGGCCCGCATCGGAAGAGAGCAATGCTCGCGTCTTAGCCGCACTCTTCAATTATGCCGTTGAGCACAACCACTAGCGATGTTGGAGCTATAGGCAATTCTGCCTCGGCAATGGCCTTGATTTGTGCCGAAGGCGTTTCTTTCCCTATAAGAATGAGATTGAGCAGCAATCGGAAAGCCACATAGCGAATCATGGCAGAACCGCCGTTAAGAAGATGCTTGTAAAGGCGAGTGGCATAAGGCAATCTCCGGAGCAGCCGATGACATAGCACATCGGCTATCTCCTCATTCTCCACACTGCCGCACCACTCCAGGGCCTGTTGCCAGCCAAAGTCGTCGGGCGAGCACAGCATTGGAGCCATCATGCGGCATTCGCGATGAGCCTTATCGGACCAAAGACGATCAGCCAAAGGCTGGCTATATCCATAATTGGCCGCAATTGTCATAACGTCGGTCAACTGACATCCCATTATATATTTGTGGCAGTCGTTGTGCTTTCTGAGAGCATCGGCCACTATACCGTTGCGGTAAGCAAAAAACTCCTTTTTGATTTGTTGAATTGTGCTATCCAAATCCATGACTATAATTATTGAAAACGAACCGGGCCCAGCACCCGCATAAGCGGAATGAACGAGACCCGATTCACATTTTTATTCTTTATTCGGTTACGCCGAAAGCATCACTTGGTGAGCGGAGAATAATCGCGTGAGTAGCGAAGCATCTGGTCGATATAACCCTCGCCATAAGCGACTTTCACATCGGTAATATTACCATTTTTGTCCTTGACTGCTGTGTAGACCGGGTTTACGAAACCCTTGTAGGGGGCGATGTTGAGGTGCTTATAGCGCTCAAGCACTTCAGCATGTATTGCAGGATTCACTTTCACTCCGTAATTTTCCACGAGCTCACGTCCGGCCTCGAAATCACCCGTCGACTTGATGCGCTGCACCTCGGCGAGCAGTTTGCCGAAGAGTTCACGCAATTTGGCATAGTCATTGATCTTTATATAAGTTTTGCCATCACGTTTCACATATTCTATCACATTGTCGGCCTTGCCATTCTGGTAGCACCACTCAGAGATGAACTTGCGATTGCGCATGTGCGACTCCTCAATGTCCTTGCCAGGCTCTATGCGAGTGAGCTGTGTCATGAGGCCGTTCATGATATATTTATAATATTCAGCTTTGTAGGCCTCGGGGCTTGAGAATATGCCCAGCTCAACGAGCTTCGGGTCGGCAAGATAGTAAAGCGCGAACAAGTCGGCACGTCCCTCTTCGAGAGTCGAGCCATAGGCTTTAAGCGCATCGCCATCGACTCCTGGCAGAAGCTTGCCCGACGCGTGGCCGAGGCATTCGTGAAGGTCGGTATGCAACTTGTCAGCCAGAGTGAGATATTTCTTCATGAGTTGCACCTCAGCGTTGCTATAGGCAAACTCTTCGTTAAATCCAGTGCCGTTGGCAATCTCATCATAAGCGTCGGTGATGTTTTCGAGCGATACCGACTTAGAGCCATGCGCCGCACGAATCCAGTTGCTGTTGGGCAGGTTGATGCCTATGGGGGTCGACGGATAGCTATCACCTGCGAGAATGGCCACAGTTATCACTTTCGCGCTCACACCTTTCACATTTTCCTTCTTGAAGCGACTGTCGACCGGGGAATGGTCCTCAAACCACTGGGCATTATCGCTGATGAGCTGGGTGCGGTGCGACGCCTCCTTGTTTTTGAAGTTGACCATACCTTCCCATGAGCCCGTCATGCCCAACGGGTCGCCATAGCTTTCGATGAAGCCGTTGATAAAATCGACAGTCGACTTTGTCTCTTCAGCCCACATGATTGAATAATCGTCGAAGGTCTTAAGCGAGCCGGTATTGTAGAATTCGATAAGCTTGTCGATATAAGCTTTTTGGGCATCATTCTCGGCCACGGCACTTGCCTTCTTAAGCCAATAAACGATTTTTGTGATGGCCTTTGAGTAAAGGCCGCCCACTTTATAAGACTGTTCCACCACCTTGCCGTCTTTTTTCACCACCTTGGTGTTGAGACCATAACTGATGGGAGTCTTGTCGTTGAGATCCTTGATTGAGTTGTAGTAGTCCTCAACCTCTTTTTGTGTCACGCCGTCATATAGGTTGTTGGCCGATGTGAGTATAAGGTCTTGGCCGTCGGCCTGATTCACTCTCTTGGCCATAAAAGTAGGGTCGAAAATCACCTTGTCTATAACTTTGAGAAATGCATCAACGGTCTGCCCCTTGGCCAGCGGCAATTTATTGGCTGGAAGTGACTTGACTTGAGAGTCGAAGAATGATTGTGAGAACTCGGGTGTGAACTTGTCCATTGAATAGTGGTGATGAATGCCGTTGGCAAACCACACCTGCTTCAGATATTGCAAGAAACCCTTATAATCGGCCGACTCCTTGTCTCCTTTATAGTTTGTATAAATTTGCTCGAGGGTCTGGCGAATCACCAGATTGTATTTGCAATTCTGGTCAAATAGGATGTCACGCCCCTGCAAGGCGGCTTCCTGCAAGTAGTATACTAGGGTCTTCTGCTTCAGCGAGAGGTCGTTGAAGCCTGGCACTTGATAGCGCAGCACCTGAATGTCGGCAAAACGGTCGGCATTGTAATTAAAATCATTGTTTTGGGCCTTACCTGCTGAAGTCGAGGCGATGGCCAGCAAAGCGGTTGCTATTAGCATTTTCTTCATATCTTATAAACGTGTTGGGTGTTCGTTGAGTGTATATTGATTGTATTCGTAATATCACTCCACATAGAGCACGAGTCCCTTTAGGTACTCGCCTTCTGGGTGATAAATATTGATCGGATGGTCGGCTGGCTGTGTGAGCTGGTGAAGGATGCGCACCTTACGGCGCGACATTGCGGCAGCAGAGAACACAGCAAGGCGGAATTGTTCCTTGTTGACGGCCTGCGAGCAAGAAAAGGTGAAAAGGATGCCTCCAGGCTTGATTTTCTCAAAGGCCTTGGCATTTAGCTTGCGATATCCTATGAGCGCGTTTTTCAGGGCGCTCTTGTGTTTGGCAAAAGCCGGCGGGTCAAGAACGATCAAATCATAGTCGGTGGCCATCTCATCGAGATACTTAAAGGCGTCTTGGGCAAAGGCCTGATGGCGGGAGTCGCCCGGGAAATTAAGTTCCACATTGTCGTTGGTGAGTTTGATGGCCTTGGCCGAACTGTCGACCGAATGAACCAGCTCTGCTCCACCACGCATGGCGTAGAACGAGAAGCCACCTGTGTAGCAGAACATATTGAGCACTTTTCGTCCCTTAGAGTAATGCTCAAGCAACTTACGGTTTTCACGCTGATCGACAAAGAATCCCGTCTTTTGGCCTTTGAGCCAATCGACATGAAACTTCAGCCCGTTTTCGACAGCCACATCGGTGTCATAGCTGCCGATGATATAATCGTTTTGAGGGTCAAGCTGGGCTTTGAACGGCAGCGTGGTCTCACTCTTGTAATACACATTCTTGATAGGAGCGCCCGGCAACCGCGTGAGCGAGTGGGCTATAATGTTGCGGGCGAAATGCATGCCTGGCGAGTGAGCCTGCATCACTGCTGTTGAGCCATAGACATCCACCACGAGTCCGGGCAGAAAGTCGCCCTCACCGTGCACAAGCCGGAATGAGTTATTGTCGGGGCGCATCAAGTTGAGCGTTTGGCGCAGCACATAGGCTTGCGTGAGTCTCTCGACAAAGAAGTCCTCATTGATCTCACTGTCGTCGAAGCAAAGCATGCGCACAGCAATACTGCCCACCTGATAGTGGCCATTGCCGATAAGCGTACCGTCGCTTGCATAGACTGTGACCAGGTCGCCTTCGTCCACATTGTCCATACGAGCAATTGCACCTGAGAACACCCACGGGTGGAACCTGTGAAGTGACTCTTCCTTGCCACGACGCAAAATCACTGATTTGTAAACCATAAATTCGCTATCTAGATTGCTAAATTATTGTTGCCAGAGGTGAATTAATTCTATTGTCACTTGAAGAAGAACCTGTAAATGTCGTTGCCATTGGCAAAGAGCAACAACATCAGCAGGAATATCATACCGCCGGTGACGGCACGTTCCATGAATTTCTCGCTTGGTTTGCGGCGGGTTATGATCTCGATTATCAGGAACAGCACATATCCACCATCAAGAGCCGGAATCGGGAGAATATTCATCACGGCCAACATAACTGAAAGGAATGCGGTAATTTCCCAAAAAGCAAGCCAATTCCATTCACTAGGGAAAATGCTGCCTATGGCGCCGAACCCGCCCAGGCTCTTTGCACCTTCAGGTGTGAACACAAGCTTCAACTGTTTTACGTAGTTCACGAGTTTTGACCAGCCCAACTCGAGGCCGCGCGGTATCGACTGAAATATCGAGTACTGCTTGGTTACGGTCTTATAGACCTTGACAGGCTCTGTGAGCATTATGCCAAGCTTACCGTCACCGTCGATTTGAGCGTCGACTGTCGAAGTCTTTCCGCCTCTCACGTAGGTCACCTTGGCCACTTTCCCCTTACTCTTCTGGAGAGCCGCTGTAAACAGGTCATAGCTTGGAGTAGCATCGGAGTTCACCGCAATGAGCCGGTCGCCCTCTTTGAGCCCTGCGCTCTCTGCTCCCGTTCTGGCCTGCACTTGTGAGATGACAACAGGGATGCGGTAGGTCATGAACATTTGGTTCTGCTCAGCATCATTGTTGGCAGCAAAAATATACTTAGGCGGAATGTTGATGGCTACAGTGTCGTGATGGTTGCGCAGCACCTTCACCACCTTTGCGGTGACAATTGCCTGAAGGTCCTCGGCGTTGTAATATCCAAGCTCGTGCCCGTCGGCACTCAAGGGAATGTCGCCGTCACGGAATCCGATTTTGTGGGCGCTGTCACAGTAAGCCATGCCCTCAGTGGCATTGCGGAACGGGATGAACTGCTCGCCGCAGGTGTAGACAATACCGGAATAAATGACAATCGCGAGCAAAAAGTTGAACAACACGCCACCCACCATGATGAGCAGGCGTTGCCACGCCGGCTTGGAGCGGAATTCCCATGGCTGAGCGGGGTTCTTCATCTGCTCAGTATCCATCGACTCGTCGATCATACCAGAGATTTTGCAATAACCGCCAAGCGGAACCCAGCCGATGCCATACTCCGTGTCGCGCCATGAAGCGCGTGTGCTGCCATCGGGGCGAGGTTTTGGCTTGGGCTTGTATTTCACCAACTCAAACCACGGATTGAAAAAGAGGTAGAACTTCTCAACCCTGACTCCAAAGATTCGGGAGAATATGTAGTGTCCGAATTCATGGACAAACACCAATAGACCTAAAGAAAAAATTAATTCAAAAGCTTTAAGCCAAAAAGAACTCATCGGTTTTTTAAATTATATTTTGATTAATGATTGGGCATAACGGCGTACCTCCTTATTGATCTCCACATAATCTTCATAGACTGGTGAGGCAACAAATCTTGCCGATGCCATAGACTTATTTATTATTTCACTGATATCCGTAAATGCGATTTGATCGCGCAGGAATGCCGCTACTGCGATTTCGTTGGCGGCATTCATGGCGCAAGCAGCCGTGCCCCCCTTAGCAGCAGCCTCGAAGGCCGTAGCCAGCAACGGGAATTTCTCGAAATCGGGCTTCTCAAAAGTGAGACTCGCGTAATCGGCCACCGACAGTCTCTTGCACTTCGAGGGCAGGCGTTGCGGCAAGCCCAACGCGTAACGTATGGGCAGGTGCATGTCGGGAAGTCCCAATTGGGCTTTCACCGAGCCATCGACAAACTCCACCATTGAGTGGACTATCGACTGTGGATGGACAACTATCTCGATGCGGTCGTGTGGAACGCCAAACAACCACTTCGCCTCTATCATCTCGAAGCCTTTATTCATCATTGTTGCCGAATCGATGGTTATCTTAGATCCCATGCTCCAATTTGGATGCCTTAAGGCATCGGCTGCCTTGACGGATCCAAGAGACTCCTTGCTCCACGTGCGGAACGGGCCGCCCGAAGCTGTGAGGATGAGCTTGGAGATACTGTCATGACTCTCGCCCATGAGGCATTGGTAAAAAGCCCCGTGCTCTGAATCGACCGGATAAATGTTAGAATCGGAATGCGCAAGCATGCTGGTAATGAGCTCGCCAGCCACCACCAAGGTTTCCTTGTTGGCAAGCGCTATGTCCTTCCCTGCTTTTATTGCACTTATAGTGGGTTCAAGGCCGCTGTAGCCTACCATAGCGGTCACCACCACATCGACTTCGGCATCGGTCACGGCATCGGCTATGGCCATTGAGCCGGCAAGAACCTCGGTGGGTTGGCCGTCAAGAGCCGACGCCACCTTGTTGTAGAGGCTTTCATCGGCAATCACCACATACTTTGGCTTATAGGCTATGGCTTGCTCGATAAGTAAGTCGGCACTTCTGTTGGCGACAAGCAACCAGGCTCTGAACAAATCAGGATATTCCGATATGATGTCGAGGGTCTGACGTCCAATTGAGCCAGTACTGCCAAGAATGGCTATATTTTTTGTTCGATGTTTCACAAAGTCGCAGTTTAGAATTTACAAATTTAATACTCTTTTCCCGTATTGTAAAATCAGCGACATCAAATTTATGACACATTAACGCGCCACCACATCATAGCGGAGGCCAATCAACGACAAGGGCGCAGACCGATCATCAACCGTCAACCATCACAATCTGGCCGTCGTAGGCCAGCTCAAACCCATCGGGCAACTGGTGATTCACCACAGCATGCAATCCCATGTCGTGGCTGGCATGTATAAATATCGTGCGTTGCGGGGATATACGCCTAGCCACTCCGATGGCTTCGGACAGAGACAAATGTGACAAATGAGGCTGAATGCGTAGCGCATTTATGACAAGCAACGGTATGCCGTGCAAGGCAGCTATCTGGTCATCGGCAATCGTCTTGCAGTCGGTAATATAGGCAAGCGGTCCTATGCGATAGCCATAAATGGGAAGCTTATAGTGCATCACCGGAATCGGGGTTACAGTCACCCCCTCGGCAATAAACTGGCGGTCATCAATCTCATGGATCTCAAAAGTGGGAACGCCGGGGTAGAGATGCTCGGCAAAACAGTAGGGCATGCGCTTGTGCAGGTCGTCGACCACATCACCCTTCGCATAAACAGGAAATTTATGATCATTGGAGCAATAAGCCCTCAAGTCGTCGATGCCTCCTATGTGATCGTAATGGAAATGCGTGATGAGAAGAGCATCGATGGCATTGTCGGAAGCCCGAAGCATTTGGGTGCGGAAGTCGGGACCACAATCTATAAGAAGTCGCTTGCCCTGATAGCGCACGATAGCCGACGCGCGCAAGCGCTTGTCGCGGGCATCCGCCGACTGGCACACGGGGCATTTGCATCTAATTTGCGGCACACCAGTTGATGTACCGGTCCCTAAAAACTCAATTTCCAGCATCAGTTTATCACTTTACATATATCACGCTGCAAGTCACTCCCTAAACCCCTTAAGCACGCCGTCAACAAAATAAAGGTAACTGCCACCGTCGTAATACCAATACTCTCGCATTCCCGACTGGTCGGGAACTCGCGAGATGGTCTTGGGTGCTCCTTTCGACAGAGAGCATTCCTCTTTAGTCATGTCGGTAGCGACACGGCCATTAACTATGCGGTCCCAGTTCTCGGCAGTGATGTCGGGGTATGATTTGTGTATGTCGGTAACAGAGAATAGCGAGTCGAAACTACGGTTGCGCATAAATGTGTCGCCCACCGCCATCCACACAAAAGCAGCCTTGCCATTGTCAACCGACGTGAAAGCGACTTTTAGCGGGAACACCTTGTTGCCCGGCAGCACGCTGTCGACCCTTACGGCAATAAACTTGCGGCCTGTGAGCATCGACTCGGTGGCCACGTCATACCAGATTGATGTCTTCACATATAGGATGCGGCCTTTAAGCAACTTTTGCGCATAGGCCACAAAGTCATCGTCGATCAAAAACGGTATCACGGTCTTGGAGTTGAAATCACTGAGAGTTTTCCCTGATGGGTAAGCCAGCGTATGGTCGCCGTCATAGAATTGCACATTCAGTATTTTGCGATTGTCAAGCAAGGTTGACGTGGTGTATCCTCGGTATTCAAGCCGCTTGCCGGCAAGACGCAGTTTGGTGATGTCGTATTTATCAGACGGAGCGAAAATCAGTCTGATTTGGTCGTCGGCAACTGTGAAAGTCTTACCCGGACGCCATGCGGGCAGAGAGTCGCAATATGCAGAGAGACTGTCGTCAAGGCTTGTGTGCGACACACTGGAATAGGCCTTGCGCACATCCTTCTCAGTTATTTGCTTTGTACCTTCAATTCCGGTGAAGCACGACGACAACATAGCCAACAATACCATGCCGGATAGCAACATCCCTACTCGTGATTGATTCAATTTCATTCTCATATTTGCAATATGACTGTTAAAATTGTGTCGCTGTGACGCTCTCATGCGAGCGGTTTGCAGATTGGCGCCACATGAAACTTCCAACTGCAAAGATAATGCGTTTTGGCACAGAAATCAAAAAGCCCATACAATTGAGCCAGCCACCAAAGCATCAAAAGCCCACTGTCATTGACCTATTTGTCGCCGCAGTATTTTTTTTGACAAGCCGGATAAATTTGAAATCATTCATAAAGTCGAACCAATTGAATGAAAACGGGTTATTACCATTTTGAGCAAAGACGTGATTGGCGGCACTTTATATGCACTTTTCCAGAAGCACAAAAGTGATGAATCCCAAAAGCAAGGCGTAGGTGGCTTGCTTCTGGTAGCCATGGGCATGAGTCTCAGGAATCATCTCGTCACTTGTCACATAAAGCATGGCACCTCCCGCAAAGCCAAGCATCACAGGGAGGAAAGTGGCTGAAGCAGACCCCAACGCGTAGCCTATCAAAATACCAACCACTTCGAGCAAAGCGATTACAACAGAGACAATGAAGGTCCTTGTGGCTGACACCCCAGCAAGCATCAACGGGGCTATGATAATCATCCCCTCGGGGATGTTTTGCAAGGCTATGCCGAACGACACGCCCCAATTTGTCGCTCCAGCAGTTTCGGCCGAAGCGCAGACGCTGACACCCGCCGCCATTCCTTCGGGCAGCTTGTGCAAGGCAATCGCCATCACAAACAGCAACACATGGTTAAGTGTGGAGTTGTGCTTATGCTGTTCGGGATCAAGGCCTGTGATGTGATGCAGGTGGGGCGTCACCAAATCGAGCACATTCAGGAACAATGCACCCGATATCACACCGATGGCAACCAGCCACCAGTGTGGAGTCTGCTCGAACGCAGGCACAATCAGGCCGAGTGCGGAAGCGGCAAGCATAAGGCCGGCGCAGTAGCCAAGCACAGAGTCGTTCCACTTGTGGGGCAATTCCTTGATGAAGAAGCCCAGAATGGCTCCTATGATGGTGGCGCCGCAAAGCCCGGCAGCACTTATCAGAATATCGGTCATGTGTAAATATCGTTTTAATACGATGCAAAAATAGCGAACATACTCGTAAAAGCATACTTTGAAACTTATAAAATTCAATCCACTCTTGTATGGTTGTATCTCATGCACCGCCAAACATCGGAATCAATGCTCGATTAGAATATCTTAAGTATCCCGACAAGCTCTTCAAGCGGGTGCGCGATGAGCACGGGGTGCTTCGGCTGAGCAAGGCGGCCGCGGCATTCCACCCTGGGCGCGGCGTGTACCGCAGCAGCCACAAGAACGCCCTGCGCATGACCGGAACCGAAACCAACATCGCCTACCGGACCGCCGACCACGAGCGAATCCAAGACCTCGACTTTGTGGTGGGCATCCGCGTGGTGCTGAGCAACAACCACACCACGAAGGGCCCAAAGGGCCTGCCGATACCTCTGACCGACATCTGCGACGAGCTGAGCGCGCCCATGGGGAGCACAGCCACAAGGGCCGAGGCTGCTACCCGAAAGGCTTCAAATTCACCGGCTGGCACCCGAACTGCCGATGCCACACCGAGACCATCCTGCTCTCCGCCGCTGAGCTGGATGCGCTCGTCAAGGCCCGGCGCGAGGGCAAAAGCTACAACACCACCGACGCGAAAGGTTACGTGGCTGAGCCGCCGGATGAATTTAACCAATGGGTGGAAAATAACGCGACCCGCGTCATGGCGGCCAGGGCAAAAG
>CAVIEK010000054.1:0-14571 GCA_963641805.1 Bacteroides fragilis | reverse complement strand
GCAATGCAAAATTAATTGATTTTAGGGAGGCTCCGGCCTCCTTTTCTTGTTTTCACATTGCTGTCGGACGCTCATGGGGACTTTGCGTCCCCGCCGCTCAGGCTCCCCTGCAGTGTTTTTCATGCATTTACGCCTCAAAACGTTGCACTTCTATTTGGATTCTGCAAAAAAGAGCGGCCATTTTCCCTTTCACTTTATATAAGGTGAAAACTCAAAGCATCAAGCCGATGCACATCACACCAATCGCCGATGCGATTTATGTCACTATACAGTGGCATGCGGCGGTTTCGGGCGCTGCCGCCAAAGCGCGAATTGGTTGGTATGGATTTTTGTCTTAACTTTGGCCTACCAAAAGAGCACACAAAACAGTGCCATAAGTAACTAACAAAAAACCACAAGCTAATGAGAAAGTCCCTACTTAAACTGACAGTAGTCACGGCTCTGTCGACGCTGCCGGTGCTTGGCACCCAGGCTACAGTGCATTATGTGAAGGCGGGATCCACTGGCGATGGCTCGTCGTGGGCCAACGCCACAGGCAACCTGCAAACCGCCATCAACGCCGCCAGCGCTGGCGATGAGGTGTGGGTAGCCGCAGGCACCTACCGTCCCGACTCCCTGATAAAGGCGTCAAAAAAGACATCGAAAGCGTTTTTCATGAAAGACGGTGTAAGCCTCTATGGCGGATTTGCCGGCAACGAGACATCAAAGGCCGACCGCAAAATGGGCACAAGCGGCAAGGCATATGACTTTGCCAACGCCACCATCCTGAGCGCCGACGACGATGTGCCCGACGTGTGGCAACGTGCCATAGCCGATGGCACCACCTACCGCTACACATGGAAGGTGGCCGTTTCATCCAACGGGCAGCAACAGGTGCCCGGGACCCAAGGAAACTCAAGCCACCTGCTCTATTGCCCCAAAGCATTTACAGAGCCCACGGCCATCAACGGCTTCACGCTGGTCGGCGCAAACGCCAACGTCGCCACCGCGAAGCCAAGCGGCGCGGCAGTGTATGCGCAGGGCAACGTGCAGCTCAGCCAGTGCCTCGTGACAGAGTGCTCTGCCTACTTCACGGCACAAAGCACAACCAGCAGCGATTCCTACGGCGGAGCAGTATATATGGCCGGAGCCGCCGACAAGAAGGCATCGGTGAGCGACTGCTATTTCGCAAAGATGTATTGCCACTCGAGCTACGGCAACGGCATTGGCGGTGCCGTGTATGCCAGCAATGCCACAGTGAGCGGCTGCGAGTTCACCGACTGCGTGGCCGAGGATGCGGGCGGTGCAATAGCCGCGATCAACTCCACAGTGACAGGCTGCACATTCACCGAATGCTATTCCAGCAGCGGAGGCGCGGCCTACGTGGGCAGCGGATCGACCTTTGAGGGCAACACCGTGCTCGACTGCCGCGGCCTGATGGGCGGCGGCATACACAATGCAGGAGGACTGGTGCTGCACAACATTGTGGCCAACTGCTATGCCGACGCGCCCGAATATGGCGACCAGCTGGGCGGACGCGGTGGCGGCATCTACAACCTCGGCGGGAAAACCGTGGGATGCGTGGTGTATAACAACACAGCATTCAACGGCGGCGGCATATTCTTGCGCGGAGGACAGGTGGTGAACTGCACCATACAGCGCAACTCACTGCGCAACACCGAGCTTAACGACACCGCCAACATCGGCCTTAACCTTCCCGCGCTGAGCGCCAACGTGTATAACACCATAGGCAACCCCGATGCCGCAACCTCTAACTTCACCCGCCCCACCAACTTTGCCGGAGTGGCAAAAACCGCAACCGACACCGCTGCCGTGCACAGCGCCTTATGGACACTTGCCCCAGGCAGCGAGTTTATCGACAAGGGCACGGTCACCGACGTCTATACCGAGACCACCGACATCGCCGGCAACGAGCGCGTGACGGGTGCCTCAATCGACGTGGGAGCCTATGAGGCAAAAGCCGAGGCCAAGCCTGCCGTCACCATCACCTATGCCCAGACGGGAGCCAATGTGCGCATTGGAGTGGCAACCAACAGCAAGTTCCAAATCGACTGGGGCGACGGAGAGAAGAGTGCCGAAAGCGCGTCGGGCTACGTGAGAGGAACAATCAAAGGATCCACAGTGAAAATCTACGGACAAGACGTGATTCAGCTCATCGCCCGCCAGCAAGACATCACTGCCATCGACCTGACCAATGCCCCCAACCTCATCAACGTGCAGGTTGGCCTCAACCAGATAAAGACCATTGACGCGAGCAACAACCCCGCCCTCACCGGTCTCTATGCCGAGAGCAACCAGCTGACATCGGTCGACGTGAGCAAGTGCACAAAACTGCGCGTGCTCGATGTGCATGACAACCTCATTGCCGGCACCATCGACTGCTCGGCCATGGGAAGCCTGTCGAAAGTTGACTGTTCACACAACCGCCTCACCGCACTGCTGCTGCCCCACCACACAACCGTCTATGAGATTGACTGTGCCCACAACAGCATCACATCGCTCGACCTTAGCGGTCTGACAGGTCTCGACGAGCTCAACTGCTACGAGAACAAGATAACGACTCTCGACGTGAGCAGCCTGACTGCCGCAAAATCCATCTACGCCTACGACAACCAGTTGGAGAACATCGACGTCAGCAAGTGCACCGGACTTGAGACCCTGAACCTTGCCGGCAATAAGCTGAAGACGATTGAACTGAGCAAGAACACCGCGCTCACCGGTCTGTATCTGTATGACAACCAACTGTCCGACCTTGACGTCAAGGCAAACACCGGATTGCGCTGGCTAAACGTCGACAACAACCAGCTGCCGGCTCTCGACCTGAGCACACTCAAGAGCCTCACACTACTCTACGCCGAGGGCAACAAACTGCAGACCATTGACGTCAAGGCAAACAGTAGCCTATCGACACTGCGCCTTGGCGGCAATCAGATAGCCACACTCGATGTGAGCAGCCAAAGCTACCTCAGCCAACTCAAAGTGAACGACAACCAACTGACCGGTATCGACCTCAGCCACAACAGTTACCTCTATTGGCTCAACTGCGAGAACAACAAGCTAACAACCCTTGACCTGAGCAACAACAGCTATGTGCAATGGATTTCAGCCGAAGGCAACAAGCTCACTGCGCTCGACCTAAGCAACAACAAGGGAGTGCAGGGATTGAGTCTGCAAAACAATGAGATGGGAACCGAAGCCATCAACTCGCTCATCGACCAGCTGCAAGACGTGTCGGGCGTCAGCGTGACCGAGACCAACAGCTCATGGGCACGCAAACTCAACATCAGCTTCATGCCCGGCACCGAGCAGGCCAATGTAGAGGCGGCCAAAGCCAAAGGATGGACTGTCATTGCCGACTTCACGCCCAGTTCCATCGGCAAAGTGGACGCCGACGCCATACCGGTGAGCCGCGCCTACTACACATTGGGCGGCATCAGCCTCGGCAACACCACTCCCGATGCCGGCATCTATGTGGAGAAAACCACATACAGCAACGGCAAAGTGTCTTACCGCAAAGTGAAGCTAAGCAAATAGCCACAACACGCGACTAAGATCACATTAAACAGCAAGATGGCACACCGCACACACGCCGGGGCGCCATCTTGCATGCTTTTTGTTAATGCGCAATGTAACCGCCGGCATCGCACCGATACTGAAAACGAGTCATGGGTTTGGCACATCACTTTATTTGTCTTACCTTTACACCAAATATTCACAACACATTCAAGGGAAAAAAATGACAATCCACAAAACCGCAATCATGGCAGCCTTGTTCATTGCCACGTCATCTACATCAACACTTGCCGACAGCTTTGAAGAAAAAGACGGCGTCAACTATTTTCTTAGCGACTCCACCCACACCGCCGAAGCAGTGGGGACAACACGAAACGAGGGGAACGTCGACATAGCCTCAACGGTGAGCATCGAGGTAGCCGACCCGAAAAATCCCGAAAAGAAAATAACCAAGACATATACCGTGACACGTGTGTCGGGATTTTCAGGCAAGGGAATAAGCTCCGTTTCAATTCCTGCTACCGTAAATGAAATTGGCAAATTCGCATTTCAAAGCTGCTCTGAGCTGAAAAGCGTCAACCTGCCGGCGGCACTGCGCGTTTTAGGAAACTCGGCATTTTCGGGGTGCACGTCAATATCAGCCGTATCGATTCCAGCAGGCTGCACCGTGGGCGACTATGCATTCAATGGATGCACATCGCTGAAAACAGCATCGTCGACCGGTGTCGATTCAATAGGCAACGCCGCATTCATGGGTTGCACAAGCCTCACACAAGGCATTAACTTGCCGAGCAAGTCGGGCGAAGGAATATATTCACACTGCACATCGCTTAAGGATAAGCCCATCACTGAAAACGGCATTCCCAACCTCACATTTCAAGGTTGCAAATCGCTCAACGTGCGCGAAATAAGGATGCTAGATGGAGCAAAGATAGGTGTGAGCGCTTTTTCGGGATGCACATCAATTACCGAGATTTACATTGATGGCGCTCCAGTGGGCATTGGCGCTTTCGATGCCTGCTCATCGCTCACCAAGGTTGAGTTTGGTGAGAAAGTCAGCGAAATTGGCGTTTCGGCGTTCTATAATTGCCCACTAAAAACGGTTATCTGCAATTCGCCAACCCCTCCTACATCCTACGACAGTGGCATAGCCGGATCAGCATTCTCATCGCTCCACTACAGCTCGGCCACGCTCTATGTACCTGACAACTGGCTCAACGTGTATGCATCCACCCAACCGTGGAAAAACTTCCTTTCGATAAAGGCAATATCAGCCGGTGTGGCTGAACCGACAGCCGAAACAATCAAAGTCATTGCAACCAATGGCACACTGCATGTGCACGGAGTTGACAGCGCAGAAAGCGTCGATGTGTTTGATGCCTTGGGGGCCTTGACGACACGCATCACAGCCGGGCAACTGGACAAGCAACGGTTTACGGCGGGTGTATATGTGGTGCGCTGCAAGGGCTTTGCCTCGAAAGTGGTGCTGTAAAAAAACATTAAAAATCAACAAGAAAGCATGAGCAACAACCATTTTGCCAACGTAAAAACGGTTTTCATTGACCTCGATGACACACTTTGGTGGTTTACCGAAAACAGCAAAGTGGCCTTTCGACGCACCTACAACGAGTTCAACATAGCCCGATTCTGCGACTACGAGCGGTTTCACGAAGTGTATCTCGCCAAGAACCTTGAGCTATGGCACCTGTATCACTATGGCAAGATAAGTCGCAGCCTCCTTATGACCGAACGGTTCCGCCACACCCTGGAGCAATGTGGCTACAACGGTGACTGCAGCGTAATGTCGGACAAGATGAACGAGCATTATCTGAGCACACTCGGCACGCTCAAGCTCCTCGTGCCTGGCGCAAGAGAGCTGGTGGAGCACTTGCACAACCGCGGATTCAAGGTGAACGTGCTTAGCAACGGATTCCGCGGGACCCAAGAGGCCAAGTTGCGTTCGGCTGGTCTGCTTCCACTCATCGACCGCATAGTGCTCAGCGACGACTGCGGAGTCACAAAGCCGCTACGCGGAATCTTTGACTTTGCCCTCGGCGTGTGCCAAGCCACCGCTGAGAGCACCGTGATGATAGGTGACGACCCCGATGCCGACATCGCCGGAGCCCACCATGCCGGATGGCTCACCATCTACTACAACTGGCGCAATGTGGAAGCCGCACCGGGCACCGCCACAGCCACCGTGACATCACTATCCGAAATAGGCAGGCTGATATGACGCGGTATTGTGAAAGACGCACAAATTGACTAATTTTGCACCCACTATGACAGAAGAGCAAAGACTTAACATAGAGGAGAAAATCGTGGAAATGCTTCGCACGGTTTTCGACCCCGAAATTCCCGTCGACGTTTACAGCCTCGGGCTCATCTACAAAATCGACCTTGACGATGACGGCAACGTGAGCATCGACATGACACTCACCGCGCCCAATTGCCCCATGGGCGACTTTCTCTTTGAGGACATACGTCAAAAGGTGGAGAGCATCGACGGGGTGAAAAGCGTGACGGTGAACCTGGTGTTCGAGCCTGAATGGGACCAAAGCATGATGAGCGAAGAGGCGAAACTCGAGCTTGGCATGATGTAACAAACCGCTACCGATGCGCGACAAAGCCTACTTCATAAGCGACCTGCACCTGGGTGCAAGCTACATTGCCGACCACCGGGCTCACGAGAGACGCGTGGTGGAATTCCTCGACAGCATCAGCGATGATGCCGCCGAGCTTTACCTGCTTGGCGACATACTCGATTACTGGTATGAATACCGCACGGTGGTGCCGCGCGGCCATGTGAGGTTTTTTGGAGCGCTCGCACGTCTGGCCGACAGCGGTGTGCGCATCTATTGGATGACCGGCAACCACGATGTGTGGCTATTCGACTACCTGCGCGACGAGATAGGACTTACCGTGCTCAAGAAGCACACCACGGCAAGGATTATGGGATGCAGCTTCTTCTTGAGCCACGGCGACGATGTGGGTTATCAGAAGCCAATGTACCGCTTCATGCGCGCATGCTTCTACAGCCGCGCATGCCAAGTGCTCTACGCCTCAATACACCCACGGTGGACCTTCCCACTGGCGGCCGGATGGTCGGCCGACAACCGCACATCGCGCAAGGCCGAGCATGTGGCGAAATCGGTAAGCCGCAGCATGCAAAACCTGATTGACTTCTCACGCTCGGTCAACGAGGCCGCCCCAGGAAGCATAAGTCACTTCGTCTATGGCCATCTGCACATTGCCCGGCAGCAGCAGCTTCCCGACGGCAGCGATGTGACCGTGCTGGGCAACTGGATAGAGATGGGCTCTTATGCGGTGTTCGACGGCAGAAAGTTTGAGCTTAAGCAATACAAGCCCCACTCATTCCAATATGAATTTTACATCACGCGCCGCAATTAGCAAAATTTAACACACAGATTAAAACAGTTGATTTTTGCACTGAATACACTATTAGCAAGAGCATTAAGCAATGGCAGTGACCAACGCATACACTTAACAAAGGTTAAAAACATGTTTAATAATATGTTTTATGATTTGCAACAGAGCCACTTCTGATACTATCTTTGCAACGTAAACCTAAAGCGATCTTTTTACCTTAGATTATGAGTTATACCTATTAGACCCTAAGGAGCTATTTTTGAAGAAAAAGTAGCTCCTTATGTTTTTCACGACACCATCTGCCAGAAGCGTGCGTCACAAGCCCACTTTTGGCCAGTTTAATTTATTGTATGGCAAAAAATGGCTACCTTTGTGTAGTAGACAAACAAAAGCCATCGGCACATTTTTTTCAGCAATGACACACAACACCGTGATAATAGTGGCAGGCGGACGCGGCACCCGATTCGGAGGCCCCATCCCCAAGCAATTCCTCAAGATGAACGGCCGCCCCGTGCTCATGCACACAATCGAGGCATTTGCCACAGCCGGAATAAGCAATCTTAAGATTATAGTCACCCTCCCGAGCGACCAGCGCCACACATGGCGAGACCTGTGTCTTGAGCACGGCTTCACCGTGACCCACAGGGTGGTCGACGGCGGCGCATCGCGGTTTGAGTCGGTGCGCAACGCCATTGCCGAAATCGAGGCCGAAACCGGCAGTTGCGACGGCGTGATTGCCGTGCACGACGGCGTGCGTCCACTCGTGAGTGCCGATCTCATAGGCAGAGCCTTTGCCGTTGCAGCCTCAAAAGGCAGTGCCATTCCCGTGGTGGCAGTCACCGACTCGGTGAGACGCGTCAATGCCGACGGCCGCTCACACACGGTGCCACGCAGCGAGTTGCGCGCAGTGCAGACCCCGCAGGCGTTCGACAGCGCGAGCCTGATTGCCGCCTACCACACCGAGCCAAGCGACGCTTTCACCGACGACGCGTCGGTCTACGAGGCCGCAGGCAACAGCGTGTATCTCATCGACGGTGACACACGCAACATAAAAATCACCCACCCAATCGACATTGTGGTGGCCGAAAAGACAGCAGAAAATGGCAGACCTCACCAGGACTGACATACAATACCTGCACGGAGTGGGACCTAAGCGCGCCGAATTGCTCGCACGCGAGCTCAACGTGCGCAGCTTCTACGACCTACTCTACTATTTTCCTTTTCGCTACATCGACCGCAGCACAGTGCACCACATCAGCAGCCTCAGCGGCGAGATGCCTTACATACAGCTGCGTGGGCGCTTCACATCGTTCACCCCACACGGCGAGGGAGCCAGACGGCGGCTTCACGCCCTTTTCAGCGACGGCACAGGCAGCATCGAAGTGGTGTGGTTCAACCGCGTGAAATACATATCTGGCCAATACAACACATCAACCGTCTACACCCTTTTCGGCAAGCCCACCCTGTTTAATGGGCACTACAGCATGACCCACCCCGAAATCGACGTGTTCACACCCGAATCGGCGTCACACGGCCTCGTGGGTGTGTATGGCGTGACCGACAAACTGCGAAACCGGTCGGTCACATCGCGCACATTGCAACAGCTTGTGGCCAACCTGTTGAAGAGTGAAGCCGTGCAGGACATCAAAGAGACCCTGCCGGCCAGCATAAGGTCGAAGCGCCGGCTCATGCCACTCGACAAGGCACTACGCGCCATCCACGTCCCTGCCGATGTGACCGAGCTGCAGCAGGCACAGCGCAGGCTGAAGTATGAGGAACTCTTCTTCCTGCAGCTCAACATACTGAAAAACATAAAAGGGCGAAGCCGGCAAGTGCCTGGGCTGATTTTTGCCCGCGTGGGCGAAGCATTCAACCGGTTCTACCGCGAAGTGCTGCCATTCCCGCTCACCGGCGCTCAGAAGCGCGTGCTGCGCGAGATAAGGAACGATGTGGGAAGCGGCAAGCAGATGAACCGCCTGCTGCAGGGCGATGTGGGCAGCGGCAAGACCATAGTGGCACTGATGTCGGCCCTGCTGGCCATAGACAACGGCTATCAGGCCTGCATAATGGCCCCAACCGAGATTCTGGCCACCCAGCACTATGAGAGCATCAGCGAGATGGCCGGGAAAATAGGAGTCAAGGTAGCCCTACTCACAGGAAGCACACGCAAGAAACTGCGCGACGAGACTCACGCCGGACTGCTCGACGGCGACATCAAGATACTGATAGGCACACACGCCCTCATCGAAGAGGGCGTGAGATTCGCCAACCTGGGGCTTGCCATCATCGACGAGCAGCACCGCTTCGGCGTGGCACAGCGTGCCAAGCTGTGGGAAAAGAACTCCACACCACCCCACGTGCTGGTGATGACCGCGACACCCATACCCCGCACACTTGCCATGACAGTGTATGGCGACCTCGACGTGTCGGTCATCGACGAGCTTCCACCTGGCCGCAAGCCGGTGACCACTGTAATGCGCTACGAGAACAACCGCCAGGACGTGTACCGGTTCATTGGCGACGAGCTGCGAAACGGCCGTCAGGCCTATATCGTGTATCCCCTGATAGAAGAGACAAAGAAAATGGAGCAGCTCAAAGCCGTAGAGGCCGGCTACGAACAAGTGTGCGACACATTCCACAGCTATCAGGTGGCAATGGTACACGGACGCATGAAACCAGCCGAGAAAGACTATCAGATGCAGCTTTTCGCCAGCGGAAAAGCTTCGATACTGGTAGCCACAACCGTGATCGAGGTGGGAGTGAACGTGCCGAATGCAAGCGTGATGGTAATTGAGAATGCCGAGCGCTTCGGGCTTTCGCAGCTACACCAGTTGCGTGGCCGTGTGGGCCGAGGCGCCGACCAGGCATATTGCATACTGATGACAAAGCACAACATCACCAGCGACACACGCCACCGCTTGACAGTGATGACACAAACATGCGACGGGTTTGTTGTCGCAGAGGAAGACATGAAGCTGCGCGGACCTGGCGATATGGAAGGGACACAGCAGAGCGGCATTGCCTTTAATCTGAGAATCGCCAATCTGGCAAGCGACGGGCAACTGCTCCAAGCCGCACGCGATGACGCCCAAGCCATTCTTGATGCCGACCCTACACTCTCATCGCCCGAAGGCAAGCAACTCGAGGCTCAAATGAGTACAATCTTCAACAATGAAATCAACTGGGGGCTGATTAGTTAACAGGTTTGATTTAAGCCTATTAACAAAGTTTCACTTCGAAAGTCGGCCACACAACCCACAATAATAAATCCATTGACATCCAATGATTTGAGAGAGCAAAATTAAACACCTTAAACACGAATTTACACTTTTTATGCTTTGTTTTTTAGGACTTTATAAAATAAATGCTTAATTTTGAACGTCTTAATAAAAGAAGCCGCACGAAATGTAGTAAAGTGACCAGATGAACGCAAAGATTGCGACCCGCACTTTCCACCCAAGACATGACGGGAATATCACCGACGACCACTTCACTCCTATAGGCAATTCAAAAAATATAAAAGAAAGGATTTCTATGAATTTAAGGAATATGGTCGGTGCAGGATTGCTTGCGATAGCATCATTTGCGCTCAGTGTAGGGGCAACAGCCCAAAACTTGCAGTCAGTATCAAACTATCGTAAAGCCCATGCAGCCTTGCTGGCGAAGCAGTCGCGAATCCAAGACCAAATACGCCTTGAAGAAGCTCAGAAATATGCCAACGACCTCTATGAGGAAGTGGAGCCAGAGCCCGACATCTACAACGAGGGTTGGGAAAGCGGCTCAGTGAACCCCTACAAGAACTTGAAAGTGCCCAACACAAAAGTAATCAACGTGAAAGCCTACCGCATGCCGGTGAGCGGCAACGTCATAACATCGCATTACGGATACCGTCCCAAATTCGGTCGCTACCACAAGGGAGTGGACCTGCGCGCACCGATGGGCGACACTGTGCGTGCCGCATTCGACGGCAAAGTGCGCCTCACCAAATATGAGCGCGGCGGATTCGGGTTCTACGTGATTGTGCGCCACGCCAACGGTCTTGAGACCGTATACGGCCACCTGTCGCGCTTCCTTGTCCATCCCAACCAGGTGGTTAAGGCAGGTACCCCCATTGCTTTGAGCGGCAATACCGGCCGCAGTTTCGGCCCGCACCTGCACTTCGAGACCAGATTCATGGGTTATGCAATAAACCCCGAGGCGATCTTTGATTTTGCCAACCGCACCACCCACACCGACACATATACATTCAACAAGAACACCTACACCGAGGCTCGAGACTACACTCCCAAGAGTTACGCCACAGCCAAAAAATGACACACGACATAGCCTGACTCAGGCCAACAAGACACGCGCACTGCGCCGGTTTCCAATCACAGAAAAGAGGAGACGGCGCAGTGCGTGTTCTTGGTCACATCAAGCCCCATCCAGCCATAGATGCCATACCTGAAGCACACAGCGACACCGCTTGCCATAACCCACGATTTGCCACGCTCCATTCACTCGACACGGCCATTAGTGTAGCAAATTGCTCCATCAAGCCAGTAAATCCCACAAAAAACAGGTAAAGCGAGATAAAAAAATGACAGTAGTGCACATGATTTTCTCATTTTTTGTTACTAACTTTGTAAACAACGATAACAGCTACACGACGGATGAAGCAGAATTGGAGACCCGGAACAATGATATACCCGCTTCCAGCCATACTGGTTAGTTGCGGTGCCGATGAAAGTGAATATAATGTAATGACCGCCTCATGGGTGGGCACCATCTGCTCCGACCCAGCAATGTGCTATGTGTCGATACGTCCCGAGCGCCACAGCTACGCTATAGTGAAGCGGAACATGGCGTTCACGCTCAACCTCACAAACCGTGCCCTCGCCAAAGCCACCGACTGGTGTGGAGTGAAGTCGGGTCGCGACTGTGACAAATTTGCCGAAATGGGGATCACGCCTGTAAAAGGCATCACCACTGCCGCCCCCTACATCGAAGAGGCGCCAATGAGCATCGAGTGCCGCGTGCGCGACATCGTTCATTTGGGCACCCACGACATGTTTATTGCCGAAGTGACCAACGTGATTGCCGATGACCGCTACATCGACCCAGCCACAGGCGCATTCGACATGAAGAAAGCCGACTTGATTGCCTACTGCCACGGTCAGTATTACACACTTGGCGAAGAGTTGGGTCACTTCGGATGGACGGTGCGCAAGAAGAAGCAGACAAAAAAACAATAAATTCCTCTATAACACAGCTGACTGAATTAAATTTTAAAACCAAATCATTTTTCAACTTATGGAAAGAGACAACGAAATCTTCAACATCATCGAAAAAGAGCACAACCGCCAAAAAAACGGCATTGAGCTTATCGCCTCAGAGAACTTCGTGAGCGAGCAAGTGATGCAAGCCATGGGCAGTTGCCTAACTAACAAGTATGCCGAAGGTTATCCCGGCCACCGCTACTATGGCGGATGCCAGTTTGTCGACGAGTCGGAAACCTTGGCCATCGAGCGCATCAAGCGCCTTTTCGGTGCCGAATATGCCAACGTGCAGCCTCACTCGGGCGCCCAAGCCAACATGGCCGTGTTTATGACCGTGCTGAAACCGGGCGACAAATTCATGGGCCTGAACCTGGCCCACGGCGGCCATCTGTCGCACGGAAGTCCAGTGAATTTCTCGGGTCTCGTGTTCCAGCAGTGTGAATACAACGTCACCCCCGACACTAACCTCGTGGACTACGACATGATGGAAGAGGTGGCATTGCGCGAGCAGCCCAAACTCATAGTAGGCGGAGCAAGCGCCTACAGCCGCGAATGGGACTATGAGCGCATGCGCAAGATTGCCGACAAGGTGGGAGCCCTGCTGATGATTGACATGGCTCACCCCGCAGGCCTAATCGCAGCCGGACTACTCAACAACCCGCTCAAGTGGGCACACATTGTCACCTCTACCACCCACAAGACACTGCGCGGCCCACGTGGCGGCATCATCTTGCTGGGTAAAGACTTTGACAACCCCTGGGGCAAGACCACCAAGAAGGGTGTAGTGCGCAAGATGTCGTCGTTGCTCGACTCAGCGGTGTTCCCCGGCGTGCAGGGCGGTCCGCTCGAGCACGTGATTGCAGCCAAGGCCGTAGCATTCGGCGAGGCTCTCCAGCCTTCGTTCAAAACCTATGCCGAGCAGGTGCTCAAAAACTCAAGGGTAATGGCCCAGGCTCTTATCGACAAGGGCTACAAGATATGCTCAGGCGGCACCGACAACCACAGTATGCTTGTGGACCTGCGCACCAAGTATCCAGAGCTCACCGGCAAGGTGGCTGAGGCTGCGCTTGTGGCAGCCGACATCACAGCCAACAAGAACATGGTGCCGTTTGATGACCGCTCGGCATTCCAGACTTCCGGCCTGCGCCTCGGCACCCCCGCCATCACCACCCGCGGCCTCAAGGAAGACAAGATGGGTGAGATTGTGGAACTCATCGACACCGTCCTCGCCAATCCAGAAAGCGAAGCCAATATCAAGGCCGTACGCGACAAGGTTCACGACATAATGAAAGACTACCCAATGTTTGCATGGTAATTCACCTTGCACGAGTGCCAATTAGCGTCACCAACCGGCAAGGTTGAGAAACTACGGCACTCGCCACACTGCATATCTAAAGCAAGCCGTCACTGTTCAAAAAAACGTGACGGCTTGCCTGTTATACCGGCCCGCCGCACAACATTGTAGGCAACAGGAAAACACGTGTTTGACAGAAAGCCATCATAGGCCGGAAAAAAACAAGAAGCCCGATACCGAGGGGCTTGGTGCCGAGGTAACGGGACAGCTTCTGTTTGGGTAAAAAACTTGTAAGCCTTAGACTTCGCGCAGCATCTGGACTGTGGGATTTATGGCCACTATCTTGCCGCTTGCGTCGACCAAAAACGAACGGTAGCCGCTTGCGTCGAGGCGCCACTCGCGCACTACGTTCTGCTGTTGCAGCGAGTCGCAGTGAAACTGGCTTGAGGGGTTGAGCGAGTCGAGACGGCACGTCATGTCATACACACCGCCACTGCGGTCAAGATTCACCGATATGTGACGGACTTTGCCATCGGTGCCACAAGCGCGGTCATACTGCCGGTTGCTTATGCGTGAGTCAGGGTTAGATGTCGACCAAAAAGTGACGAGCACATATTTACCGTTTGTGTCTTCAATTTGCGCTTTGTCCACAGCCAAGTGTGGTGCGCGATATCCGATGCGCGCGTCGGCGGTCGAGGGGTTGTAAGCAGATGTTGTTAAAAACAGGAAAAGAGCGGATGTCACGATTGTGAGCAGTGATTTCCTCATGAGAATTTAAATTAAGTTACACTTGAAGGCCTAAATTGCCAAGGGGCAAATGCGGGAATCTCAACAAAGATCATGCCGCAGGCCTTTGCCGATTTTCGGCTGGCGTGCGCCCATGTCAGAAACCGGGCGACGCGGTGAATGGTGCGTTGGTTTTATAGATTGCACATTCAAAATCACGGTGCAAAGGTAAGCATAAAACTTTTATCTCACAAATAAGGTGCATTTAACAAAACGTAAAATATTGAAATTTACGCCTTTGCATGACACAGATAAAATTCCGATATTTAATATGCGCAGAATTTTAACTTAAAATGTTAACAATGCGATTAACAAACGGTTTCACACCAC
>CAVIEK010000053.1:11262-14605 GCA_963641805.1 Bacteroides fragilis | reverse complement strand
ATGCTATCCGACGTGGACAAGCGCATCGAAGATTGGCTGAAACCCTATGAAGCGGAATTTACAACCTTTCCGCTTTTTGGAGACGGTGAGCCAGAGACTAAAAAACTTACGAAACAACGCCGACTTGTGGGTGGCAGCATTCGAGCAATGTCGGCAGTATGTGCCCAGATAGCATTGGAGAATGTGGGCTGTTGCCATTACGCTTTGCGGGTTCTTAGCCGAATGGTGGATTCTTTGAAAGACGAAAAGGAGAAAAGCGCAATCATCAACCTTGTTTATTCTAAGCTATGTAACCAGCCAAACTCTGACTACAACCAACTTTGGCTCCAGAACATCACGTATCAGCACGACAAGAAAAACGGAACCTTACCATACAAGATGAGACTGTGCCGCTTGGTTGCCGGGAACAAAAACGTGGAGTTGTGGAACAACAAGTGGGTAAAGCCCAAATTCTTGTCTGGCTTGCATGTGAACAGAATTGTCGATGCTGAGGTGTTAAAGAAGGTAACGCCTGTGATTATGTTCAGAGAGACAAGGATGTATCAAGAGCTATAGAAATCGGTCTTTATCAAGTTTGGGATTCAGATTGTAGAGCCTACCGGCAAGTGCAAAATCAGCGAAAGTGTTTGAGGAAACTGTTTTAATGGAGGGGCAAGGCTGATTTTTCTCAGGTTGTTGTTGCGCTTGCTGATGCGTGGTTCAGAGGCCCACCGGTATGGAATAACCCAGAAGCCGGTAGCTCACCTTGAAAGGTGTGGCCTGCTTGCGTGGCTTGGGCCCTGCGTAGTAGTAGAAAAGACGCTGCACGTCGAATGTGCTGATTGTCACCAATTTTGATTCTCCGCTTCGCAGGTCGGCATCTATAGTGGCAGTGCGCTCGTGGAGCATTGTGCCATCGATGGCGCTATAGCGCATCAGCAGGCGCACGCTACTCATGCGGTGTGGCGTGTTGTTGGTGATGAAGAATGATTCCTTGGCATCGCTCGCCCGCTTGTTGTAGCCCCGCAAGCTCACGTCGGCTTGCGACACGGCACTGTCGCCCATGCTATTGGCTCCGCTCACGGCGGTGATTCGTTCTATAGGCACATTGGTGCCTCGCAACTGCGACTGGGTGGTGCGTGTGCGTGCCCCGACCCATGCGGTGAGCAGTACTATCAGAGCTAAGGTGGCGGTGATTCTGGTCATGCTGGTATGGTCTTACGGATAAATTATTTTATTGAAGTTGTTGCCATTGCCGTCGTTGGCCGGATACATCTTCTTGAAACCTTCGGGCATTGTCTCTTTCGACTTTTCGGGCGAGATGCTCACCGTGCGGAATATCGACGGAAGGAAACGGGCGAGGTTGAGCCGCACTTTCACTTTCCACTTTGGCGGATCGAATGTGATAGAACCGGCATCGTGACTCAATGTGGCCACACATTCCATGGGGTGCAGCAGGGTGGTGCGGTCGCGCTCAGTGTAGAGCCAAAGCCTGTATTTGTCACTGGTCACCCCATGCTCGGCATATCCAATCACTGTGCCGGGCAACAGGTGCGTGTCGGGGCTGTCTATCATTATCAGCCGGTATGTCTCTCCTTTGCTGTCGGCACTGGTGGTCTTCTCAATGGCGAGGGTCATTTGCTCGGTAGGGTAGTACCACAAGCCTTCAAGTGGTTGCAGGTCGGTCTCGCTCAGCCGGGTGCGCATCGAGTCTTCGTCGATGCCTGGCAGCGCCACCGACTTTTCGGGAGGTGGGGAGGCAACCGCCGTCATGCCAAGCACAAGTGCCGCGATAATATTTAGCAACCTTTTTGTCATGTGTGGCAGTCGTTGTGTGTCAAGTGGTGGCAAACCTGTAGGTGAGGCCGAAACTCAATATCTCCTTGAGCTGCCAGTATTTCCAGTAGGCATCACGTGTGCGGGAGGAGTCGTATCGCAGATGCAGGTACAATTTGGTCTCAAGGTGACGGGTGATTGAGAAATCGAAGGTGTTCTCGAAATCGCCTTGCACATATTTGTAGTCGGTGAAGGCATATAGGCGGGCTGTCCAGCCGATATTGGCGTTGAATGTCCAAATGAACTTGCATTCCATGTTGGAACCGAAGTTGTGTTTGGTGTGATGCCCGGCATCGATGCCGAACGATTCGGGCGACAGGCGGGTTATGTCGCGGCATATCTTCATGTTGTAGGAGGCTGGTGCCACCGAGAGCGATACCGAACGGTCTTTCTTCGGGTCGACATAGTTGTAGGTCATACCAAGACCCACGTTGAGCTCGCCTGGCGACAGCAAGGAGGCGGCCAGGTTGTGGGTGTTCGATTTGTAGGCGTTGAAAAACTGCGTCTTGAACTGCAACGTGGCTGAATAGTACCAATTCTTTATGGCCTTGTAGCCGAATTTGGTGTTGAGTTGGAAGTTGTCTTCGTTGATGCTGTAGTTGCGCAAGCTGTCGCTGTGCGCGGTCATGATACCTATCTTGTAGTGCATCGTGTTGCTGAAGAGTATATTGGGATGCAGCTTCTGGTTCAGGTCGAGCTGCCACTCCACGTCACCGAGCACGTTGATGTTGTTCTCGCCGCCTTGGTACCAATTGTCGCTGATGAATGCCTGGGTAAAGTGCAGTGAGCTGGTGAACGTGTGCAGCCAGTTACGGCGCCTGATGTGACGGCGGTCAATGGGGCGTCCGGGTTTTGAGTCGTCGGTCGTGAATGGGGCAATGGTGAGCTGGTTGCGCGATGGGTCGGCCTTCACCACATATTCCTTGGGGGGCTCTGGCAGTTTGTCCATGTTGTAGTGCACGAGCTCGGGGTGCGATACAATGGCGCCGAAACGCGTGCGTGCGGCCCTGTCGTGAGCGCGGCTCACCGAGTCGAGCCACTCGCTGTGCGAGTCAAGCCCTGCTGCGTCTGTATTGGCGGCGGCGTTGACGCTGTCGGCCGTGAATTGCAGAAACCGGCTGTAGATAAGCGGCATGAACAACTCGCTAGGCCGTAGCCTTACGGAGTCGTAGTTCAGTGTGCGCCAGTCGTCGAGCTTGAGCAGGAGCACCGGTGCGGTTGCCTCTTTGGCCGTGGTTGTCGCCGACTTGTGACCACGTGCGGCAATTGGCATCAGGCCAGCCGTCAGTGTCAGCATTATTGTGATCAGAAACTTATTCATGTTGTGAAAGAATGGCATGGATGCCGTGCTGCTTTATGCCTTGGAGAGCGTGCAGCCTTTTGCGGCACCCGTCATGCAAAGATAAGCCAAGATGGGAATTTAATCAAATCTGCGTAACGATTTCAATTGCCAAAACGCAATTATTGCACCTGGCCAGCCCATTCTATGGCTGACCGGTAGACAATTCGATGACGCTTCTGCCGGCTG
>CAVIEK010000053.1:0-11228 GCA_963641805.1 Bacteroides fragilis | reverse complement strand
GGTACGAAAAAAGAGGACGATGGCCTAATTCCATCGTCCTCTTATTACACATTATTTATTAAAACAACTCTCTGTAGCTGATTTATTTGAACAGCTGCGGGATGAACAGCAGTGAATACTGGCGCCAGTTGCTCCACAGGTGGCCACGGCTGCTCTCGTGGAAGGTGTATTTCAGACCGGCCTTGTCCATGCGCTCCATCAACTGCTTGTTGTGTGCCATCAGGCGGTCGGCGCTTCCGCATGCGATCCAGTACAGTTTAACACCCTTCTGGGCCTGGGTTGCGAGCTTGCCGTCGAGGTTGGCATATGCGGGAATTGCTTCCATATTGATTTGAGAGAAATCGACACCTGCCGAGTAAAGACCCACATAGTTGAACAGGTCGGGATAGTTGGCCGAGATCATCAGTGTGTGGAGGCCGCCCATCGACAGACCTGCGAGTGCGCGGTGGTCTTTGTCGGGGATGGTGTTGTAGTTGGCGTCAACGAAATTCACAATCTCAGTGAAGGCTGTCTCATAAAGACCATCTTTGTAGTGAGAGAGGAAGTTGGTCATCACAGGCTTGTAGTCGAGGTTCTCGTAAGTCTCACCGGCAGCAGCCTGCTTGCCGAAGTTGCCGTTAGGCATAACCACAATCATAGGCTTGCACTTGCCCTCGGCTATGAGGTTGTCCATGATGCGGGCGATGTTGCCCAACTCAAGCCATGCGTTCTCGTCGCCACCGCTACCGTGAAGCAGGTAGAATACCGGATATTTCTCATCGCTCTTGCCGTAAGAGGCGGGAAGGTACACGTTCATGCGACGGTCCTCATTGACGGTGTTGGAGTGATACCACACTGTGCGCACCTGGCCGTGGGGCACTTTGTGCACCTGATACTCATCGGCGCAGCCATCGCCCACATAGAAGATGCTGAACACGTTGCCCACGTCGCGGCGAGTGAACGGATTCACGGGGTCGATGTCAACCACACCGTCGATATTGAAGCGGTAAGTATACATCTCAGAGGGGATTTGGGGTGATGTGTAGGTCCACACACCGTCTTTGCCCTTGGTCATTGTTCCCTCGCCGTTGTTTTGTTCCCAGTCGGCTACCACTTTCACTGTCTTGGCTTTGGGGGCTACAAGGCGGAATGTGACTGAATGGTCTGCGTTTACTTGGGGCGATACCAATTTGCCCTCGCGGAACGAAATGTTTTGCTGTGCGTTAACGCTCATTGCTGCAAAGAGCACTAACATTGAAGCGAGACACTTTTTCATAATATGTCCTTTTTTTGATTAATTTAGAATGGTTGTGAATTAGAATCTTTGCGCCAAACTCCACTGTGAACGGACGGATGTAGTTGCCGGCCATGAGGGCACCTGCGTAGCGTGATCCGTCGGTAATCAGCTCTGAGCCGGGGATTGTACCCTGGGCACCTGTCTGGTTGAGGAAGTTGACCACGTTCACGTTGAATGTGAAGTATTTGTTCAGCTTGTAGCTTGCGCCGGCGAATGTCTCCCAGCGGCCCTGGAAGAATACCGAGTTGCCCACGTTGGCATATTGCTTGCTGTAGTAGCGGAACGATGCCCAGATGTTGAAGCGGTCGTAAGTGTAGCTGGGGTCAAGCTCGACGATGATCTTTGATTGCTTGGTCACGGTCTTGTTGCTGAAGTCATATTCCTTGTTGAAGGCGGTGAACTTGTAGCCGGTGTACTTGGGATCTTGGTATGTGAACATCACGTGGAACTTGAATCCCTTGAACGGAGTGAACATAGCGTCGGTGGTCCAACCCATTGTCTGGATACCGCTCGATGCACCCACCATCACGGGGTCTTGTGTCGGGTCGTCGCTCATCACTGTGAGGCGGCTGTAGTCGTTGGTGCGGCGGGCATAGGTGAATTGTGATACCAGATTCACGAAGTCGCTGTTGTAGAAGATACCTGCACGGCCCAGAACGAACGGACGGTGGTTGTAGTAGGGAAGTGTGGTGCCTGAATATGCCTCAAGGTGACGATACTGCTGAAGGAAGTTGATTTCACCGGTCAAGCCGAAGCTGTGGGTGATGTTGAATGTGGGGGATAATGATACTGCATAGTTCAGACCTGTGTTCTTATGGTGTGTGGTGGCTACGGTCTTGGTGCTGCCGTCGGCATCCTTGTAGCTTGCGCCGATATACATGTCGGAGAAGCGTGACACGGGGATGTAGTCAACACCGAGGGTGTAGAGCTCAAGACGGGCTCCGTAGCCTGTGCGGAAGTTCGGAGAGATCTTCCAGGTGTCGTTGGCATAGATGGCGAGCTTGTTCTCGTGGCCGTGGTCATATTCGGTAGAACCGTTCAGGTTTGCATATTCCTGGCCGTTGTAGATGAGCTTGCGCGGGTTGGCTGCCACTTCGTGGTAATACTGTGTGGTGCTGCGGGCGTAGTCGATATAGGTGTAGAGCTCGTTCAAGCCGAATATCCACTTGTGGTTGTCGGTGGTCTTGGTCAGCTCGCTGACCAGCATAGCGTCGGTTGTGGTGAACGCGTTGATTTGTGCCAGACGGCGCTGGATGGTGCCGTGGAATTTCTCACCGTTGTCGGCATACACTGCATCGGCGTTCTCATAGAAGCCCATGGTCAGTTGGTCGCCGCTGTGGCCTTTCGATGTCGAAACCTTGGCCTTCACTTCGAGGCGGAGCGAGGGGTCGAACTGGTAGTCGAACAGGGCGGTTGCCTCATGTGTGTTGGCCTTGATCAGATCGTAGAGGTTGTCGCTCATGAGTTTGCCTGTCTTCACGTCGCGGTATTGGATGATGCCGTCGACGGGCAGATAGCTGTCGCGGCCCATGCGGAAGCCGTTCACCTCGCTCACCTTGCCGTTGCCGTCATAGGTGAAGGGAGCATAGTTGGCCGAACCGGTGAGGGGATGTGTCTGAGTGTACTTGTAGAACAGGCTGAAGCGGCCCTTGTCGTTATTGAACAGGTGTGTGATGCCGGCAGTATAGAATTGTGCGCGGTCGATGAAGTTGGTGAACTTCAGGTTGAAGCTTCCCGGGTCGAAGTTCTGATACACGCTCAGTGTGTAGTAGGTCTTCTTTGCAAGTTTGCCCGAGAGGTTGATGTCGAAGTTCTGCGCTCCATAGATGTTGGTTTGATACTTGATTTTGCCTTTGAATTTCTCGCCTCCGCGCTCCATATATGAATCCACGCCATAGCCGATTTCGCCAAAGCGGATAGCCGTGGTCGAGATGTTTTGCAGGCCTTGCTTTGCGAGCAGTTGCTCACTGCGCCAGTGGTTGCTGGTGGTGTTGGGCCAGTAATAGTACACGGCGGGAAGTCCGTCGACCGATACGGCCGTGTAGGTCATGGGAAGACCGATTTCTACTTGGCGGGGCTCTGTCGCATCTTTAGCGTTGAGCATCACGCCGTGGTCGCTGCCTGTTGCCTTTGCGGTGTCGGCTGTCTGTTTCGGTGCCTTTTCAGCAGCATTGGCTGTGCAGGCAAATGCCAATAATAGTGTAGGGATGAGATAATGTCGTTTTCTCATAATTCGTATAGTTTTTTAGTTATTTTGATATTGGAAAATCTCGCATTGTTTAGCTTTCGGTGGCAAAATTATGCGGCCTCCAAATCTCAAACAAAAAATATACGGTATATAGACCCTATTTGCAAGCTATACCATTGATTGACAGTGGTTGACTGTGTGTTTTTATTCGTTAATATATACTTTGGTTTATGAATTTTGGCCCTTTTCGTGGGCTTCTGTGGCACTGCCTTCGGTGTCTTTGCTGTAAGCCACGATATTTTTTTTCAGCCGTTGGTAGAATTCTTCCTTGCCATACGACGACGCGTTGAGCACGCGTGTCTTGTAGCTCTTGACGGTGTTGACCGAGTAGTCAAGTGCCTGTGCTATGTCGTCGTTTTTGGTTATGCCCAGGCGTATGAGGGCAAAGATGCGCATCTCGGTGGTGAACCGCTCGCCGTGTTTGACTGTGATCTGGCAGTCGGGGCGCAGAAGTGTGTTGAACTTCTCGGCAAATTGCGGGAAAATCATCAGCAGCACCTGATCGAGCTGGTAGAATGAGTCGAAAGCCTCGTTGCGCTCGGTCTCAAATACCTTCCTCAGTCCCTCATAGTCTTTCACGGTGAGGCGCCGCAGCACTTCTTTGCGCAATTTCTTGAGTGCGGCTTGGTGGTTGGCGCTTGCTACTATCAGCTGCCCGAGTACCACCTCTTTCACCTGTCCGGCCTCGACGAGCTCCACATTTATTTTCTCTATCTGCTCGCTCTTCTCGCTGAGTTTTTTCACCTGGTCCTCGATAAGTTTCTTTTGCCAGTGCAGCTTCTTGTGCTGCTTCAGCATCATCACCACCATCGCCACCAGGGCCACTGTCACCACGAGCAGTGCCGAAAGGCCTATGATGAGCCACTTCTTTTGGCGTTGGGTGTAGGCGTACATCTCTTTGTCGATCTTGGGATAGCTCGCGGCAATCTCGGCATAACGGTAACGTGAGTGTGTGAAGTCGGCGTTGCGCATGGCCACGTTGATCATGCGGTATGAGTCGGGTATATAGCCCACGATGAATGCTATTTCTGCCATCTTGCGCATGGCGGGATAGGTGTAGGACCCCTCTTTGATGCCGAGCTCGGCCGACTCGCTGATGCATCGTGCGGCCTCCACATACTGCTTTGCTCCCATATAGTTGTATCCCATATTGCCAAGAGCGTAACCGAAGTATGGCGATTCCGGCGACAGCTTGGCGAGAAGCACTTTGCTGTGTGTGACAGCCTCCTCGTATTTGCACTGGTGGAAACACATCTTCACCCGCATGTCGTCGAGTATGTAGGAGTCGGCCGACACGAGCCGCTTGATTTCCTCATAATACTGTTCCATGTGCTTCAGGTAGGTGTTGGTGGGCAGTATGCGGTAGGGGGTGTAGAATCCGTTCTCAAACTCAAGGTTGAATGCGGTCCACAGATACTTGATGCGCACGTCTCTCGTGCATCCGTCAAGGTTGATGCCGCTCAGTGTCTCCGCAGCCTCGCGAAAGAAACCGCTATTGGCAAAGGCACTGGCCTGGAGCACTTGTGACTCGGCCACTTCGCTTTGGTCGCCGGTTTGCCGTGCCCACTGCTCGCACTGCCGTGCCATTGCGTAGGCACGCTCAAAGTTGAGCATGGCAAATTGGGTGAAAAGCTGCTTGTCTATCGCCAGTTTGTCCTTCGGGTTGCTGGCCTTCTTTTCCTTGGCCTCGAGCGATTTGATCAGCTCGTTGCGCTTTGCGTTATAGATTGCCGTGTCGGCTATGGCCTTGTTCACGGCATCGATATAGGGCTTCACTTGTGACCGCACTTTCTGGATTTGACTTGCCGATTGCGACTCGAATTCGCTTCGCATGCTCAGGATGCGCATGCGGTTGATGGCCCCTTCGAAGGGTGATTTGTAAGATTTTGCTTGAATGCTGAATGAAAGGCACATCAGTGTGGCAGCAACCCAAATTAATGGGCGCAAGGCTAAAAGAAAATGGTATCGCCGGCAGCGTGACAGTCTCATAGGTTTCTTTGTTGAAAAAAGGATCTTTAGTAATGTGGAATGCAAATATAGCGATTTTTTTGTTTAATATGTGAAAAATCATATGCCGTGATTTTGAATAAATGCCACTTTTGCCTGCCAAATTGCTGCCACGGGCCATCTCACCACGAAAAGCGGTGGGGCAAAGGGCTGCGTTTCGGAAAAATGTTTGTAACTTTGTGGCGGAGGTGCGCATAGCACTCTCCGATGCGCAGCAAGCGTCGCGGCAACATGCGGCAGTGACGGCCATGGCACGCGTGCAAGGCGCATGATTGTGAAACCTAAATTTTCTGTTTCTTGGACCCGGATCCTTTATCGTGCGTCTTGACGCTATTACTTTCCTCTCATGAGGTGTCGCAGGCAATTGTGATCAACCCACCCAGTGTGAGCAGCATCATTGCCATCGCAGTGGCCCTGGTTGGCCTCATCCTTTCGGCTTTTAACTCAGGCTCTGAATTAGCCTATTTCTCACTTTCGCGCGACGATGTCAACTCCATCGCTGCCGCCGACAAGCGCCACCAAGTGGAGAAGCTGCTCGCCAATCCCGAAAAGCTCCTTGCCACCATATTGATAGGCAACAACCTGGTCAACGTGATGGTAGTGGTTGTGCTCAACCATGCCATGAACCAGATTTTCACCTTCAACAGCGCTGTCGCCAATTTTCTGGTGCAGACGGTAATCCTCACTTTTCTCATCCTGCTTTTCGGCGAGGTGTTGCCCAAACTATATGCAAGCAACAACAATGTGAAGTTCGCGCAGTCGGTGGCCACTCTGCTCCAGGTGATGTGCGCATTGCTGTCGCCCCTGTCAAAACTCATGGTCAAGAGCACCTTTATAGTAAATAAGGTGGTTACCAAGCGGGCCGACAACATTTCGATGGACGACCTCTCGAAGGCTCTCGAGGTGAGCGATGTGAAAAACGCCGACGACAAGGTTATCCTTGAGGGTATCCTCAAGTTTGGCGACAAGACGGTGTCTGAGATAATGCGTCCCAGGGTCGATGTGGTCGATGTTGACTATGGGGCGACTTTCGACGAGGTGCTTAGAATCGTGGTTGAGAACGGCTATTCGCGTATGCCCGTCTATGAGGACAATCCCGACAATATCCGTGGCGTGCTCTACGCAAAAGACCTCCTTCCGTACATAAGCAGCCGCAAACCCGACTTCGACTGGCACTCTCTCGTGCGCCCTGCCCACTTCGTGCCCGAGACGCGGCGTATCGACGACCTGCTCGAGGACTTCCGCACCAAGCGCCGCCACATGGCCATCGTGGTCGACGAGTATGGGTGCACACAAGGTATTGCCACTCTTGAGGATGTGCTCGAGGAAATTGTGGGTGAGATCGATGATGAGTATGACACCGAAGAGAAATTCTACAGCAAGGTCGACAAGGACACCTATATATTCAACGGAAAGACGCAGCTCAGCGACTTCTTTGATGTGACTGGCATCCGTCCCGATGCTTTCTCGCATCTCACCGAGGAGGCTGAGACCGTGGCCGGACTCCTGTTGAGCATAAAGGGTGACTTCCTTGAGGAGAAGGAGACCCTGACTCATGGGGGATGCGAGTTCCAGGTTCTCAAGGTGAAGAAGCACCGCATCGCCAAAGTGAGGGTGCATCTGCTGTCTTCGAAGCAGTGACGCGGCTGCCCCCGTCTGCCGGCATCACTGCGTTGTAGTAACACTGACACATACACACCCTACCGCTATGCCCTATTCCCATATGGTCCATTACCCGGAGCCACAAGTGGATTTGCACTGGTGGAATATGACCGAATCTCCGCAGCAACTTGAGCAACTGTGCTTGAGGGCTGGCGTGCGTGCCGATTGCGCCGCCCGGGCCATGAGCCGCCGCCGCGAGATTCTTGTCGAAAGGCTGATGGCGGCACGCATTACCGGATCGGCCGATGCACACATTGTCCATAATGCCGACCGGGCTCCGAGGCTTGTGGGGCTCGATGGCCATGTGAGCATAGCCCACACGCGCACCCAACTGTGTGTGGCGGTAGGGAAGGATGCCTGCATGGGCATCGATGTGGAAAACCACGGTCGCAGGGTGATTGCCGTTGGCGATGCCTATCTCAACGAGTCGGAGAGGCAATGGATCGGCCCCGATGACTCTCTGGCCCATCTTGTGGCTTGGACGGCCAAGGAGGCGATGTTCAAGGCCGTGAGTGTGCGCCGGGGCATGCGCTACCGCGACCAGCTTGTGCTGCACCGGTTCGATCCGCCTGCCGTGGGCATCACGCTGCGACACGAAGGCGACTACCGGGGCATGTGCCTCCGCCTCATCACCGAGGTGTGTCCCGACCATGTGCTCACCATAGCCTGGGCCGGCAATGGCTGAGCGCTATTGAATGGGAAAAAGTATAAACCATCATATAACAGTTACCAGAGATGAACAAGATTCACACTTTATTATGCTCATGTGCGGTTGCTGCCGGCATCATGGCCGCTGCTCCGGCCGCTCAGGCGTGCACCGACCTGCTGGTGGGAAAGAAGGCCAGCGCCGACGGTTGCACGATGATAACATATGCAGCCGACTCGCACACTCAGTATGGCGACCTTAAGGTGCTGCTTGCCGCCGACCACAAGAAGGGCGAGATGCGCCCTGTCATAAACTGGGAAAACGGTGCCTTGCAGGGCTATATCCCCGAGGCGGCTCACACCTATAAGGTGGTGGGAAACATCAATGAGCACCAGCTCACCATCGGTGAGTCGACTTGGGGCGGACGTCTCGAGCTGATGGACACCACCAAGGGGGCCATAATCGACTATGGGAGCCTTATCGAAATCACCTTGCAACGTGCCCGTACTGCCCGCGAGGCCATCAAAGTGATGACCGACCTTGTGGCAAAATATGGCTACAACAGCGAGGGCGAGTCGTTCTCGATAGGCGACCCTAATGAGATTTGGGTGCTCGACATGATTGGCAAGGCTGGCAAGGAGAAGGGTGCCGTGTGGGTGGCTTGCCGTATCCCCGACGACTGCATCTCGGGACATGCCAACCAATCGCGCATCTTCAAGTTCCCGCTCAACGACAAGGAAAACTGCCTTTACTCGCCCGACGTGATTAGCTTTGCCCGCAAAATGGGGCTATACAAGGGCCGTGATGCCGATTTCGAGTTCTCTACCGTATATTCACCTGCCGACTTTGGCACTCTGCGCGGATGTGATGCGCGCGTGTGGAGCTACTTCAACCGCTTCAAGGACGGCATGGACCGCTATCTGCCCTATATAGCCGGTAAGAAGGGTGCCGAGGTGATGCCGCTTTATGTGAAGCCTGACCGCCTGGTGAGTGTGCGCGACTTGCAGAATATGATGCGCGACCACTTCGAGGGCACTCCTTTCGACATGACGAAGGACCCTGGCGCTACCAACTGGTGGGGCGTGCCTTACCGCTTCCGTCCCATGGAGTTCACTGTCGACAGTGTCACTTACTGTCAGGAGCGTGCCATAGCCACACAGCAGACTGGGTTTGTCTTCGTGTCGCAGATGCGCTCTTGGCTGCCCGACGAGGTGGGTGGCGTGTTGTGGCTCGGGGTCGATGACGCCAATACTGCCGTCTTTGTTCCCATGTATTGCTCCATCACCGAGCCGCCTGCAAGCTATGCTGCGGGTAAGGGCGACATACTCACGTTTGACTTTGATGCGGCTTTTTGGGTCAACAACATCATTGCCAATCAGGCTTATAACCGATATTCTCTCATGATTCCCGACATCCGCAAGGTGCAGACTGAGCTCGAGGACGGATTTGCTGCCTCGCAGCCTAAGATCGAGGCACAGGCTGTTGCGCTTTGCCGTCAGGATCCGGCAAAGGCAGTGGAATATCTCACCAACTACTCGGCAAACGTTGCCCAAAATGCCACACACCGCTATCAGCAACTTGCCAAGTATCTGTTTGTCAAGTATCTTGATGGTAATGTGAAGCGTGAGAAGGACGGCAAGTTTGAGCGTAATGCCTATGGCGAGCCTGTGCAACCCCAATGGCCGGGCTACACGCAAGACTATTACAACACCGTCGTGCGCGGCTCTGGCGACCGCCTCAAGGTGGTGCAGCCCGAGAAGTGATTCCGGCTTTTCCGCCTGTCGGGGTCTGCCGCGTTATTGCTTGGCTTGTATTAAACCCTTTGACTTGACTGCGGTCTAAATGGTGATTTTTTTGAAAAAGACATTTCTCATGATTAAAGGGAACCACATATCAGCATCGGTGCAACGCCTGGTTGCCGCAGTTGCCGCACTGCTTGTCGTCGTCTGTGCCGCGCCGTGCGCTCATGCCATAAATTTCTCGAATGAGCGGCTCGACTATCAGATAGTGTATCATTGGGGCATAATATGGAAGCATGCCGCCAATGCCACGCTCTCAATCAGCCGCAGCGGCAATGGCTACAATGCCATGCTTGTGGGGCGCACGCGCTCGTGGGCCGACAAGGTGTATCCGGTGCGCGACACTCTCAAGTGCTCGATGGCTGCCGACCTCACGCCGCGTTCCTATCAGAAACTCACCCATGAAAAGAGCTATTATGCGCGCGACGAGGTGAGGTTCACCTACAGCAACGGCTCAACCCACGGCACATGCTCGCGCTACCGTCCCGGCAAGGAAACCCAGCGCGCGCAGGTGGTGGCTCGCGGGCGTGCCTACGACATGCTCAGTGTGTTCTACATGTTGCGTAATCTCAGTTTCGGCTCGATGGCCGTAGGTAAGACTTTCCGCACCACCATCTTCTCGGGCAAGGAGAAGGAGAACCTTACCATCACATATCGCGGCGTGACCACGGTGAAAATGCGCAATGGCTCGCAGCCCAAAGCCTATCATGTGACTTTCTCGTTCACCCAAGACGGCGGCACCAAGTCGAGCGACGGCATTGATGCCTATCTGTCGATCGATGCGCGCCGCATCCCATTGATGCTCGTGGGCAAGCTCCCGGTGGGTGAGGTCAAGGTCTATTATGCGGGCGCTTGAGTCATCGGTGCCGTTCAATGCATAAAAAAGCATCGGCCATTAAACGGGTGCCGGTGCTTTTTTTCATAGGGTGATTGAAGGAAAACCTGAGATTATATTGCGTCTTTTTTTGTGGCGGTTATGGCTTTGTTTTCTTTCGGGTCGTTTTTTGGTGGTGGGGTAAAGGCTGTTGAAAGCCTTTAATTGTGTTTTTTAAGGACCAAAAAATAGTAGTTTGTTCACCGTTTTAACATTATTTTAATCGGGGGGGGGTGAATAAGTGACACGTATTTCTTAAATTTGCTTGATTTTTGAAGCACGACATCATCCTATATAAAAGTGTATGACGAAAAATAGCTAAAAAACCGTGAATTAACATCACTTTTCACGTGACAGTTGTCATTGGGATAACGTGGCCGATTTTTTCGACCGACTTGGCCTTTTGAGAATCAAAGCATCTCTGCAAGTGTGTGGGTTGCGCATGCGACTTGATGTGTGTTGAAAGCATCTCAATGTGTCAGTGAACAAAAAAATGACTTTTGTGATGTAATGCTTTCGGTAATGAGTTGCTGCTCACTCGCCACTGCCTATAGGTAATGTTGCAATTTTGTCGCACACCGGTGACATCGGTTTTATGCTCTATGTCCCGGCTGCTTAATTATGACTGTTTTAACTAAATAGGGCTCGCTGATTGGCGGACACTAAATTGGCAATTCTGCATTTACCGATATTATATTGAACCGAACTTGGAATAT
>CAVIEK010000052.1:8754-14956 GCA_963641805.1 Bacteroides fragilis | reverse complement strand
AAGATATTGTGCATTATAGTATTAATCGTAAAAAATATAGACAAAATGAGTGCATTTTTAAGAGATTTCAAGGAGTTTGCAATGAAGGGTAATGTGGTCGATATGGCCGTCGGTGTGATTATAGGCGGTGCGTTCGGCAAGATTGTGACTTCACTTGTGAGTGATGTTATTATGCCCCTCATAGGTATGGTTACCGGTGGCATCGACCTGACTGGGCTAAATCTCACCGTGGGCAGTGCCAGTGTGGCTTATGGTGCGTTTCTGCAAAATGTGATTGATTTTCTCATAATTGCCTTGTGCATATTCATTATGATTAAGGCGATTTCCAAAATCACACGCAAGAAGAATGAGGAGGCTACGGTTGAGGCTCCTGCTGAGCCTGGCGTAGAGGAAAAACTGCTGACTGAGATACGCGACTTGCTCAAGCAACAGCAAAAATAACCGCCGTCGCCGTTAAACCATGTGGGTCTCAAGTGCGTCAAAACGCCAACAAACAATAATTGTAGCTGAACAATACAGAGAGAACAATGAGAAAAGTATGCAACCACATAATGATTTTGATGGTGGCAATAATTGCCTCCGTTATGATGAACTCATGTTTTGACCCTCACAACGACCCTTTGGGACCAGATGTGTCGCCAGTGGTGGGCTATTGGACGGCATCGTATGGTGCTAATCCGCGAGCCACCTACGACCTTACCAATCTTGAAATCGACCAATGGGCCTTTTTCTCCGATGGCACAGGCTACACGAGTTATTACAACTCGTTCGGCCAGTGGGTGAGTTTCCGTTTCTTTTGGGATGAAATTGCCCAGGGGGTGATTCAGCTGCGTTATGAAGATGGTACTGCTGAGGTGCGTTACTATTCATTCGACCGCTACAACTACTTGATGCTGAGTACCGATCCCAGTTTCAGCTACTATTACGGCTACCGAACGGGACGATGACACCACACCGCATGCGGGTGGCATAAGCTGCCACAGCGACATTGCCTTAATGCCCGGGTTTGATGCCCTATCATATAGGTCAAGCGACTTGTGATAGCTATATTTGCACTATAATAAAAACGACATGTGGAAATTATATGCTTTGCTGTCGGCCCTGTTTGCCGCGCTGACGGCAATTTTTGCCAAGATTGGCGTGAAGGACATAAACTCCGATCTGGCGACGGCAATTCGCACAACAATTATCCTGGCTATTACTTGGGGAATAGTGCTTGTGGGGCACCATCAGGGCGAAATCCGCTCGGTGGGACGTTACACTTGGGTGTTTCTCGTGCTTTCGGGCATAGCCACGGGATTGTCATGGCTGTTCTATTTCAAGGCTCTACAGTTGGGGGATGTGTCGAGGGTAGCGCCTATCGACAAACTCAGTGTGGTCATTACCATCATATTGTCGTTTTTCCTGCTGCGTGAGCCTGCCACGCCGCGCGTGATAGTGGGCGCGCTACTCATCACCTGTGGCAGCATTGTGATGCTTGTGAGGTGATTTGGGGTCACGTGGCGGTTGTAATGGATACTTGACTTTAACCGAAAAATGCGGCGGCATTGGCTTTTGCCAAGGCCAATAAGGCGTCGTGGCTTATTCCCATTGCCGCTGCCACGGCTTGTGCCGTATGCATTATGTCGCATGGAGCATCATCGGTCTCTATGAGAAGCCGTCTTGGCGGAGTGGCCTGTAGTGAGGCTGCGTTGAACTTGCAACCGTAGCTCACCCACATGCCGGCCTCAATTAGCTGTCGCAGCACCCGTTCATTACCTCTGAATCCGTGAATCATCCAATGTGTGCGCACTGTGGAGCCGCTGTCTCTCCACAGCCGGAGCACTTGTTGCGAGGTGCGCACGCAGTGCACCACAAGTGGTTTGCCAGTGGCCGCCGCAATGGCAATGTGGGCTTGCATAAGTTGTTGCTGCACGTCGAGCGGCGCTCCGCGCAAGGAGTCGAGTCCGGTCTCTCCAATGGCCACCACTTGGCTGTGTGTTGCACAGTGCTCAAGCAGTTGCAGGCGCTCGGCATTGCCGGTCCCTGATGTCCACGGGTGCAGCCCCACAGAGTAGAGTAGTCCTGGCCGAGGCGTGAAATCGGCGGGGTCGACGCTTATCACGGCTTGTGCCGCGTCGTTGTGGTGTGTGTGTGAGTCGATGATGGTCATGGCACGGGATCATAGCCGCTTCCTCCCCACGGGTTGCATCTGATTATGCGCTTCACTGCCAGCCACAATCCCTTGACCGGACCATGCTTGATGATGGCCTCAATGGCATATTGGCTGCAAGTGGGGGTGAACCGGCACACTGGCGGGAACAACGGCGAGATGTACCGCTGGTAGAAGCGTATGGGCGATATCAGCAATTGTCCTGCCGCTTTACCCAATCTGTGTGTCAAGTTGCTGCTCATTGACGGTTTCGGTTGTGGTTACATCATCTTTGGTGGCGGTAAGAGCTTCGGCCACTTTGGTAAGAGCTTCTTGCATGCGCTCGTTGATTCTCCCGTATGGTGCCGGGGTCGAGTCGAGGTAGATGAATGCCATGTCCACATGCTTCCCGTGCTCTTCAAGCGGTTGGTTGAGCAGGTTGCGGTTAAGGCGGTAGGCCTCACGCACACGGCGGCGCAGCAACACGCGCTTCACAGCCCTGTGGATGCGCTTCTTGGGGATGGTGATCATAAACCTCACGGCTGGGGCCGAGTGGCTAAGCGGCTTGGCGTTTTCGATGTAGACAACTCTTAGTGGATAAGCAATGAACGATCTCCCGCTTGCAAACATGCGGCTTACGGCTACTGTGCTACACAGTTTTTCGGCCTTGTAGAGTCTGTTGCCGGTGATGTGGAACTTGTTGTGGGTGCTGATGTTCATTAATTACAGTAGTATCGTTGTATATCGGGGTGTGGCATGCGTCTTGGCGATGCCGCTAATGGGCGGCGGCGTTGCCTCTTGAAGCCGGCCGAGCCGCCATTATGGCCACTAAATTACTAAAAAATGGGGCAACTTTGTGTGTTGCCCCATAAAAATATCTTTTTACTGGATTAGGGTCAATCCTTGTCTTGCATCTTTTCCAGATACAGGTCAATGGCAGCTGCCATCGATGGTGCTTGCGGCGAGATGGTGACATCGAGCCTCAAGCCGGAATTCTTGATTTCTTCTATTGTCTTTGCTCCCATTCCGCCAATGGCAATGTCGCCTTGCTCAAAGTTCGGAAAACTCTCCTTGAGCGACTTTATGCCGGCTGGTGTGAAGAATATAAGCATGTCGTAGTCGAGTTTCTCGTCGGGGGCAAATTTGTTGCTTACCGTGCGGAACATGATTGCCTCGGTGCAGTTTAGGCCACGGGCCTCAATCACCTCTTGCTTGTTGTCGTGCACGTCGCTGATGGGGAAGAGGAACTTCTCTTTGTTGTATTTGTCGAGCACCGGCAACAGGTCTTCAACCTTGTTGGTATGGCCGAAGAATATCTTGCGCTTGCGATATACGATATATTTTTGCAGATAGTTGGCAACCGTCTCGCTGACGCAGAAATACTTCATTGTGTCGGGCACTTCAAATCTGAGCTCTTTGCATAGGCGGAAGTAGTGGTCAATCGCGGTGCGGGCAGTGAATATCACGGCTGTATGGTCGCTAATCGACACTTTTGACTGGCGAAACTCTTTCGACGTCAGACCCTCAATCTTGATGAACGGCCTGAACACCACTTCCACGCCATACTTTTTTTCAAGGTCGAAATATGGAGATTTTTCAGATGTTGGCTTTGGCTGAGAAACCAAAATTTTTTTAATCTTCACTCTGTTATAAAGTTTTTACGACTGTAATATTTCACACATTTTTACTGTGCCTGTCATTATTACAATTGGTGGCACGATTTCAACACTGCAAAGGTACAAAATAAAATAGAGACAATCCCGAATATCGTTGAAAAAAATCCTAAAGCCTTTACTAATAAACACGATACGGGCGCAGGCATAGAGTGTCACAGCCACGGTTAAGGTGGTGTCTATGGTGGCTGGATAGACCATTGTGACCACTACTACCGGCAGTAGCGTGAGGCCTAGAAGCGACTGGGTGGCATTGAAGCCTCCTATCCACAATTTGGTCGACATGCGGTCACCGAACACATACCCGAGTAGGCTATAGCCCATCAGCTGTGCCAGATAGAAGACCAATGCCGTGGCCGTGAGTGCGAGCACATATACACACACATGGCTATGCATTGCAGCGGCAAGTGACGGAAAATGGGCTGTGATGCCGTAGAACATGAGCAGAGCCTCCATGATGCATGTGTTGGCCACGAGGGCGCTCATTATGGCAGTGTCGTTGACCGTGTGGTCGTCGAATAGGTTCTCGCGTCGCTTTATTGAGAATATGTTGTGTGCGAAGCTTTCAAGATACTTGTATCCTGAGTGATAGGCTATCGCTATGAAAAACAGTGCCGCAAGCAGCAGTGCCATCGACCCCGTGTCGTGCAGCGGTGAGTTGTTGTAGTTGTGGGTGGCTCCGTCGGCGGGAGGTTGCACGGTGGGGAATGACCACATGCTCGGAAGCACGGTGTCGGTTGTCGTCGAGTCGGGGAACCCGTTGAGATAGTGCGGGGTGAATGCTTTGACGGCAGTAGTCGAGTCGTGGTGTGCCGAGTCGGCCGCTACAGTGTCGGTAACGGCGTGTAGCTGATTGTGCTTGTATGCTGATGTCTTGCTGATTGGCATGGTGTTGTGTGAGTGGGGGTGTTAGTATTTCGGCTCTATTTCCACCGGTCCGGCGGCGAGGCCTCGTCTCAAGAGCTCAATTGCCTCTTGTGGAGTGCTTGCCACGTGCCACAGTGTGTCATGACTCTGCTTCATGAATCCCATGGAAGCTGCTTGCCGCACTTGTGCGATAAGGTGGTCGTAGTAGTGGGCAGTGTTGAGCACGACAAGGGGCTTGCCGGTGATGATGCCCAGTTGCAGCCATGTGAACACCTCCATCAACTCCTCAAATGTGCCACAGCCGCCAGGGAGTGCCACAAATCCCGATGCCATGCGGGCCATGGTGCTTTTGCGCTCGTGCATGTCGATTGTGACCACAATGTCGGTCAGCCGCTTGTATTCCCATCCGTTGTCGACCATGAACTGCGGAATCACGCCTATGGCTCGGCCGCCGTTGTCGAGCACGCCGTCGCTTATGGCACGCATCAGTCCTTTGGCTCCTGCGCCGTTGATGCATTCCCACCTCTCGGCGGCCAGGAGCTCGCCCAGTAGGCGGGCATCGGCCATAAAGGCTTGGCCGATGCGGTCGCTTGAGGCCCCATAGACGCATATTCTCACATTGTTTGAGTCTGCCATCGCTTTTTGGTTTTTTAATGCTTGTGCAAAGTTACTGCTTTTTACTGTAACCCCACGGTTTTGCGCCGTCAAAGGGTGGCATAAAAAACGCGGCAGAAGCCGTTGTCCCCCATGTGCCAGGGGGTGTGGCTCTTGCCGCGTGATGCTTGGCCTAAGTGAGGCGTTATTTCCGGTATATCACTTTCTGCGTCAGCTTGGAGCCGTCGGTGAAGGTAGTGACTTTCACGTTCACGCCGGTGAACGGATGTGCTTGAGTCATGCCACACAGGTTATGGTAGCTTACCGAGGCCACTTGCTTGGCGTCGGTGTTGCCGTCGATGCTGGTTGGGGTGATATTAAGCTCATTGTCAAGGGTGATTGTGGCGCTGTAATAGAGGCCGCGGTCGGCGGTGCCGGTGGTGCGCAGCAGCCCGAAATAGCCCAGTTTGATCACCTTTTTGCCTTCAATGGATCCCGATAGGTTCTGGTCGTTGGCGCGCACCACACTCTCTGATCCGATGATTGACGGGTCGAGAGCCACTGCGGTGTAGGTTTGGCGAGCGTTTTTGCGATACACAACCTCGCTGCTGCTGGCCGTGCAGGTGGTGCCATTGAGGTCGAGTACAAGGCATGCACCCATATCGTCGAAGTTATACACAATCAAGCGGTTGCCTGTTTGTTCCGCATAGGCTGGAATTTCCATTTCCTCGCCCTTGGCATAGACGTAGTTTTCGTTGTCGTTGGTGATTCGGCCTAGTTTCACTATGGCGTTTGACTTGACGATGCGCGAGTTGATGTCGGTAGCATAAACCACGCCGTTGTTGTTGGAGAAGTCGGTACGCATCAGGTTCCATGGCCCGAAAGTGAAGCCGTTGTCACCGGCCGTGCCGTTCATGAGAGATGTGTAGATCTCCGA
>CAVIEK010000052.1:0-8744 GCA_963641805.1 Bacteroides fragilis | reverse complement strand
TTCTTGTTTTTGTCGGCAGCGGGGACAATCATCAGGTACTCATAGGTGTCATCGTCCATGCCGCACATTTGTGGCGCCATGGTGAGTGTGCCTTTGTCCCAGTCTACATTTGCCTTGAGGTTGACGAGGCCCGACGGCTCTGCGATGTTGATGGTGGTGGTTTTGTCGGCCGACGCATAGGTGACTGTGGTCTTGCCTACTGTGGGGTAGTTGATGGAATCGCCTATGAGGTCGATGCTGATGTTAAACTTGGCGAGCTCGGCAGCTGTGGGTGCCGCTGCATTTGCCGCCATGGTGGCCATGGTGGCCATGGCTAATGAAAGAATGTGATTCTTCATAATAATGTGTTGTTGATTTATAAATATGAAAAAAATGAAATTGTTGCTGGTTATGGGCCAATAGATAAGTAGCTTTATGCAAAGGTATGAAAAATAATCGGTTGAGGCAATGGGTATGACCAATTGCCCCAACCGGTGTGATTTATGGATGTCACATGTGGGTAACGCCAGATGTCTTGGATGTAGGCAATGCGGTGCGGCTATGGTATGCGCACCTGGCCGTTGCCGCTAATCACATACTTGTAGGTGGTGATTTCGGGCAGTCCCATGGGGCCACGGGCATGCAACTTCTGTGTGCTTATGCCTATTTCGGCACCGAAACCGAACTGGCCTCCGTCGGTGAACGACGTGGGCAGGTTGGTGTAGACACAAGCGGCGTCAACCTCATGGGTGAAGCGCTCGCATGCTTCGGCATCGTCGGCAATGATGCTTTCGCTGTGGTGCGATGAGTATTGCCTGATGTGGTCGAGGGCCTCGTCGATACAACCAACGATGTGCAGCGACAGGTGGTAGTCGCGCCATTCGTGACCCCAGCAACTGTCGTCGGCCAAGTTAAGCATCGCGTATTTTCCATTGAGCGCCTCATAGGCTTCGGCACTGGCATGAATGGTCACACGCTTTGCGGCAAGAGGCTCTACAAGCGCGGGCAGGTCGGCGAGGCGGCTGCGGTCCACAAGCAGGCAGTCGAGGGCATTGCACACGCTCACGCGGCGTGTCTTGGCATTGAGCACAATGTCGCGGCCTTTCTCGAGGTTGCCGCTTTGATGGAAATAGGCGTGGCAAATGCCGGCTCCGGTCTCGATAACAGGCACGCGTGAGTGGTCGCGCACGAAGTCAATCAGTCCGCGTCCGCCGCGAGGTATTATCAGGTCAACGAGCCCAACGGCTTCCATAAGTTCGGCGGCGGCTTCGTGGGTGGCAGGCAACAGGGTTGCCACGGCCGGATTGATGCCTTCCTGCTCGAGCACATCGTGGATGAGCGCCGTGATGGCTTTGTTTGACTCAATGGCGTCTTTCCCGCCTTTCATCACCACGGCGCTGCCAGCCTTGAAGCAGAGAGAGAACACGTCGAACGTCACGTTGGGACGTGCTTCGTAGATAATGCCAATCACGCCGAAAGGCACGCTCACCTTGGTTATGGTCATGCCGTTGGGGCGGGTCCACTTGTCGAGTGTCTGGCCAAGCGGAGAAGGCAATGCTGCCACGCTGCGCAGCGCGTCGGCGATTTCTGTGATGCGCTCAGGTGTGAGCTTGAGCCGGTCGTATGTGGGGTCGGCCTGGTCTTTTTTTGCCAGGTCGAGTGCATTGGCCTCTAGAATTTGGGCCTGTGCGGCAATCGTGGCATCGGCAAGATGCTCGAGTACACTATTTATTTGATTGTCGCTTAGGCGGTTGAGCTGGCGTGCGGCTTCGCGCGCCTTTTGGAATTCAGTCATTTTCTTATAAGAATTATGGTCAAAAAAGCATGGCAAGGCCACACGCCCTAAATGGAGTCGTCATATCAGGCAAATTGGCCAAGTCCACACTCATTAATCTATATATAGATAGTCGTAGTGGATGAGGGGGCGGGCCCCTTGCTGTCCGGCTGAGGCCCGGGCCTTGGCTGAGTCGCACGCCGCACGTCCGTAAGCCACCACTTTCCCGTCGGGGGCAATGACGCGCACTATGTCGTCGCGCTTAAAGTCGCCGTTGACGGTTGTCACTCCCACTGGCAGCACGCTTGTGGCGCGTGTGCTGTTGAGCAGAGCTTGGCAGGCTCCCGCGTTGATGTGGATCTCGCCCTTTGCGAAACCCTCACTGTGTGCGATCCACTTCTTTAGGCTCGACACGGGTTTTGAGCCTGGCGTGAACAGTGTGTAGGGTGTCGAGCGGTCGCCGGTGGCCACAGCCAGCAGTATGCCCTCGCGCCGCCCGTTGGCAATGGCTACGGTTATTCCCTCGCTGGCCACTTTGCGGGCAATACCGTATTTTGTGGCCATTCCGCCACGACCGAAGCTCGACTTGCTATGCTGGATGAAGTTGTCCTCGTCGAGACGGCTGCGCGTACCCACAGTCTCGATTACTTTCGACGTCGGATCGGCTGGGTTTCCGTCATACACGCCGTCGACATTGCTCAGTATCACTAGCGCCTGGGCATCCATCATCGAGGCTACGAGCCCCGACAACTCGTCGTTGTCGGTAAACATCAGTTCGGTGACCGAGATGGTGTCGTTCTCGTTCACTATGGGTAGCACTTCGTGGTCAAGCATCACTTCCATGCAATGTTTCTGATTGAGGTAGTGGGCGCGTGTGGCGAGGCTGGCCTTTGTGGTGAGCACTTGGCCGCAGGTGATGCCGTGGTAGTTGAAGAAGTCGCAGTAGCGGCGCATGAGCTGGGCCTGTCCAACTGCCGAATATAGCTGGCGGGCCGACACTGCGTCGAGTTGATGGTCTTGGTGCTGCCCTTTGAGCAGTCCGCGGCCGCAAGCCATGGCACCGCTCGACACCATTATCACTTCCACTCCGTTTTGCCTCAGCTGCACCACTTGGTCGACTATCGCGCTCATGCGAGTGATATCGAGTGTGCCGTCGCTACGGGTGAGCACGTTGCTTCCTATCTTCACTGTGATGCGTTTCCAAAGTGGATTGTTGTGGCTACTGTTGCTGTAGGTCATTGTAATGTGATTGATTTGGGTTGCTTGTTGGGTGCAAATTTACGATTTTTTCGCGTAAGCCTATGCTCGTTGGGCGCATAAAGCGCATGCATTGCGGACCGACACATTCTGGCACGTAAAAAAGACGCCACCCCCGGTTAGGGAAGTGGCGCCTTCGGTCAATTTATGGATTGATGGCCTGGACATTCCTGCCGTGGCAGGTGTATCACGATGGCCGAGTCAATGCTGGTTAGTGTTACTCCCAACCGTTGTTCTGCGAGCAGCCGCTATTCTTGATCTCATCGGTCGGGATGGGGAAGAAGTAGTACTTCTTGTCGTAGGTGCGCACTGCTGAGGTTATGGCCATCATGTAGCCGTCGGTGCTCAAGGTGATGTTGGCGTCAAGGTTGGGCACTTCGCTTAGGTTGGCACCCTCCATGATGGCGGGGTAAACGCTTGAGTCGAGCTTGTCGAGCTGATGCCAGCGCACGAGATCCCAATAGCGGTACCAGTTGTCGGTCATGAGCTCGCAACGGCGGCAACGGCGGATCTCCCAAATGAGGTTGCTCACGTTGTGGTTGTTCTTGGGATCGGCTGCGGGACTTGTGGTGAGGTCGGGCAGACCGGCACGTGCCATAAGCTTGTTGATCGAGTTGTTGAGGTCGTCTTGTGTGATGGTGCCCAATTCTGCCTTTGCCTCAGCATAGTTGAGGTAGATTACGGCCATCCAGTAGATTGGGGCATCGGTGTAGTTTGTACCTGTGTTGCAACGATAGTAAAATTCGCAGTTGGGGGTATCATACTTGCCGATATTGTAGGCCGTTGATGAAGTCATCAAAGATTCGCCACCGCTGTAGCCGCGGCGCCAACCATAGCCCTTGAAGCAGAGCACAGAGTCGAGCAGGACACCCAGTCGCTTGTCGCGGACGCTAAGCATGTCGTTGATAGTGAAGATTGTGTCACGGCTGCTGCCATTGTTGCGAATCACCATCTTTGGCTTGTCGCTCTTGTTGAGCGATGTGGTGGCCAGAGGCTTGCCGTCGGTGAACAGGAATGACTCAACTGCATCTCTTGTAATACCGTATTGCTGAGAAGAAGAGCATGTGTAGTCGAGCGTAGTGTGGTGCTGCACGTCTTTCTCATAGTTGCGGTAGAAGATAATCTCATTGCAGCCGCTCAGGTCGGTAGAGTTGTAGATGGTGCCGTATTTGGCCTCAAGGCCATAGCCCATGCCCATAATCGACTCAGAGGCCTTGAGGCTCTCGTTGAGATACTTGCTTGCGCGTGTGGCATCGGGGGCTTTGCCGTTGTCGGCCTGGGTGCGGTATTTGCAGTATGTGCCCTCATAGAGACACACGTCACTCTTCATGGCAGTTGCCATGGCTTTTGTGAACGAGTTCTTGTCCTTGCTGCTGGGCAGGTTGGCGATAGCATAGTCAAGATCGGCGAGCACGCTGTCCATAACCACATCGCGGTCGGTGCGGGCTTTCTTGGTGTCGGGGCTTGATGGGTCGAGTGTCACAGTGTTGTTCCACTGCACGTCGCCATACATGCGCACAAGCTGGTAGTACTGCCATGCACGGTTGAGGCGGGCAATGGCCAGATATGTTGCCTTGTCGCTCAGTGTAGATGCGGGCAGGTAGGTGATTGCATAGTTGGCACGGCGTATCTCTTCGAATGCGCTCGTCCAGTAGCTTGATGACTGGGGAACAGATGTATATGTCCAGTTCTCGAAAGTGCCGCGGGCCTGATCGTCGGAGAGCGACTTGAAATAATACCAGCCGCCGTTGGACCCCGTACCGTAGCCCACATAGTTTTCATAAAAGTGGTTGCAGTAGCTCGACACAAGGCTGCTGTTGTTCCAGAATTCTGGAGAGTTGACCGGGGTGTCGCGTGGCGTCTTGTCAAGCATGTCATTACAGCTTGTTAGTGCCATCGCAGCTACAGCCAATGATAATATTATTGTCTTTTTCATTTCTGTATGTCTTTTTTTTGAGAGTTAAGAAAGTGTTAGAAAGTCACCTGGAGGCCACATGACCAACTGCGGGTGATTGGGTAAGTGCGTCCCCAAGTTCCATAAGAGAGCGAACCCTGTCCTGCGTTCATTTCAGGATCGATGGGAAGGTCGCCGCTTCCCTTGTGGAGCAGGCAGAGGTTGTTGACGCTCGCATAGATGCGGAGTTTTTGGATGTAAGCCTTCTTGGTGAGTGCCTGAGGCAGGGTATAGCCGAGGGTGATGTTCTTCAGTCGCAGATACGACATGTCGACCAGATACTTGCTTTGGGGATAATAGTTGTATCGGCCGCCTTCGCCTGCAAGACCCACTACGTTGCCTTTTTCGTCGTTGCCAGGCATGAGCACCGGGAAGTTGTTGCTTTGGCTTATGGTGTTCTTGGTCACGGTGAAAGCACCTGTCGTCTGATCGATGGTATATTCAAACTCATTGTATTTGGTTTGGTTTGAATAGATAGCCAAGTCGGCTGCACGCATTTCGGGGAATACCATTGAAGAGAGTGTCCACATGTCGCGCTTGCCCACGCCCTGGAAGAAGAGGTCAAGGTCAAAGCCCTTGTATGTGCCGCCAATGTGGAAGCTGTATTCATAGCGCGGGGTGGTGTTGCCAATCACCTTGAGGTCGCCGTGGTTCTCGAGTGTGCCGTCACCGCCGTCGATTTTGCCGTCACCGTTGAGGTCCTTGTACTTGATGTCGCCGGGGCCATAGATGAACGATTCGGTCTGGATGGGAGTTTGGGTGGCAACGCCGTTCTTGTATTTCCATCCTGTCAGCACGTAGCCGCTGTTGGTCTTTGTGATGATAGGGCCGTCGAAGTCGTCTTCGGTGAAGAAACGGTCGGTCTCAAAGCCCCAAATGTCGCCCCATGTCTCGCCTTCATAGGCATACTGGGTGTCGTTGGGGTGGCCGATGAGCTTGCTGCCTGTGGTCCATTTTGTGATTTTGGCAGTGGCGTCGCCTATGCTGAAGTTGACGTAGGCGCTAAGGTCTTTGGTGAACTGACGGCGCAGGTTGAGGTTGAACTCCCATCCGCGTGAGCGGAGCGAGCCGGCGTTGGTGTAGGGAGATGAGGCGCCTACGCTCGGAGCGACTGCTGTGCCGGGGGCGAGCATGTCGCGTGTGTCGCGCTGGAACCAGTCGAAGCCCAAAGTGATCTGGTCGTTGAGGAAGCCCAGGTCGATACCCACGTCGGTGGTGCGGATGCGCTCCCATGTGAGTGACGATGATACCCATGTGGGCATGTCGAGCTCGGTGACTTTGCCGTTAGAGCTGTTGAGCCAGTGAACATTGCTCTTGCCCACTGTTGCAATTTTAGACAGGAACATCCAGTCACCCACGGCCTCGTTACCGATTTCGCCGTAAGAGACGCGCAGCTTGGCGTTGTCCACGATGTCGCGCAGCTTGTCCCAGTAAGCTTCCTGACTGAAGCGGTAGCCCACAGAGAACGAGGGGAAGAAAGCCCACTTGTTGCCTTCGGGGAAGCGAGACGAGCCGTCGTAGCGGCCGTTGAGTTCAAGCAGGTATATGCCCTTGTAGTCGTAGTTGATGCGGCCGAAGTAGCCTGCCGATGCACGGTCTTGTGTGCTTGAGTTGATGGCCCACTTCTTCTCGTCGCCGTAGGTGAGGTTGAGCTCAGGCATTGTCTCGGCATAGAGCTCGGGACGCTGTGCGTAGAAGTAGTCGTAGTCCATGTTCTCGCCGTTGATACCAACCATCACTCCTAAGGTGTGGTCCTCGTTGAACGTCTTGTTGTAGTTAAGGTAGGCATTTGCGGTCCAGAGATTGCGCTTGCTGTTGTCGCGCCAAGTATCGGTGCTGGCTGCGCTCACAATGTATTGCGGTGCCACGCCCGACCAGTTCATACCGTAAACGCTGTGGTCTGCCGACTTGCTGTTCATGTTCTGAATCTCGTAGGTGAAGTCGGCATTGAAGGTCAGGTCTTTGGTGATGTTGGCCTTCAAGTAGGCGTTCAGGCGGAGTTGGTCGCGGACCACCACTTTGCGTGATGCCTGTTTCTGCATGGCTACTACGCGGAAGTCGTTGCCGTTGATCGTGCCCGAGGGAATGAAGAATGATCCCCAGCGCCACAGATACTGATAAATGTTGTTCCATGAGTCGGCACGTGAGAAGTGTCGGCGTGTGAAGTTGACGCGGGTGCCCACTGTCAGCCAGTCGGTGATGTCGGTCTGCAGGTTGGCGTTGGCGCTGTATTTCTTGCGCTGGCCGGGGTTGAACTTCATGATGTCTTCCTTCGAGTCGTAGTTGAACGAGGTGTAGAAGGTGGTGCGGCCGCTTGAGCCTTGAACCGATACGTTGTGACTCTGCGATGGAGCTGCCTTTTGGTACCAAATGTCTTGGATGTCGAAGTCGGCATAGTAAAGAGCCTGTGCGCCATCGAAGCGATAGTCGCCCACGTTGTTCTCGTCGACGTAGGGACGCATCTCTCCATATTTCAGTTTCTTGTCGCCGTTCTGTTCTTTCCACTTCTGTGCATAGGGGAGCAGTTTGTCGAAATACATGCCGAAGAGTTCCACAGCATCGCTGCCCTCGCGCTTCTTGGCCGTCATGGCAGCCTGCAACTGGGTGGGCACGTCGGGGAATTCAGGCAGGTAGGTCGAATTGTCCCATGCGAAGTTGTTGTTGTAGCTCACGGTCACCCTGTCGCCCTTCTTGCCTTGCTTGGTGGTGATCAGGATAACACCGAAAGCCGCACGTGTACCGTAGATTGATGATGAGGCGGCATCTTTAAGCACGCTGATGCTTGCGATGTCGCTGCTGTTGACCATAGAAAGGTCGTCGACAGGCACGCCGTCGACAACGATGAGCGGGCTACTGGTCTGGCTGTTGCTCAGTGTTCCCAAGCCACGGATCGAGATTGTAGGCTCTGAGTTGATGTCGCCGCTCGAGTTGAGGATGGTGAGGCCGGGGACTGCGCCCTGCAGAGCCTTGGTCACATCCTGTTCGGGACGGCCTTGCATGGTTTTGCCGAGGTCGACTGTCGACACGGCTCCGGTGAGGTTCACCTTCTTCTGTTGGCCGTAGCCCACAACCACCACTTCGTCGAGTAGCGCATTGTCTTCCTTGAGGGTGATCTTCATGCCGTTGGTGGCCTTCACTGTTTGGCCTTTGTAGCCCACATAGCTCACTTGCAAGCGGGCGTTGGCGCTGGCCTTGAGTGAGAATTTTCCGTCAATGTCGGTGACGGTGCCACGCGTGGTTCCTATCTCTTGGATACTGGCTCCGATAATGGGCTCACCCTTATCATCGACTACAATACCCTTAACGATGCCGGTTGAGGCCGACACCTCTTGGGGCGCTGGGGTAGCATATGCGTATGCACCGCCCATGCCGCAAGTCAGAAAGAGTGCTCCTAAAAAAGCTAACTGTTTCTTCATAAGCGTGATAATTGTTTTTAGTTGTTATACATCTGCTGTTATGGTGTTGTCTTAATCGTTAGCGTGTCGTGTGGTGATAATATGGCATGGTTCCACATGGGGCAGGTTATGTCCTGTTTTGCATATTAATGTAGAGAGGCTATACGTTAAACAACATACAAAGAAAAAGATTTTATTTTAATTTTCCAAATATTTTCAAATTTTCTTCTTGGTTGACTGATTTTAACAGTTCGGCATCGTTGCATATCGGGTAAAAACATGTTGTAAAACATAAGCACTGTCAATGAATTCCTGTTTTAGCGTCTATGAAAATACCTGTGTGGCGAATGGTGAAAAACAGTGAAACGTCGTGACCGCCCACTAC
>CAVIEK010000051.1:9568-15160 GCA_963641805.1 Bacteroides fragilis | reverse complement strand
GGCATATAATGTGTGGTATTTAACAGTAATTATGTGTAATTGGTGAAAATGTTAAGCAAAATGACTAAAAATTAACAGCTATGTCAGCTTTCTTGGTAAAGGGTGATGGCAACGATCCCTCACGCATCATGTAACTTGAATCGAGAATCTCCTTGCATTTCGCCGAAATCAAGTGAGCGTCATTATCGTAATATGCCTTCAAGTCGTTGCAAAGACTGCTGTCGTGGCTGAAGTCAAACACATGGTCGTTGCCGAAAATGCATTGTAGCTGGAACAAGTCGCATCGGTTCACTTGTTCACGGTGATATCGTGGCGGTATTATCACCATATAGTCACAGTGGTTGGCCTCAAGCAGTCGCCACAGTCTTGTCAGCTTTTCTGCCTGTGTGTTGCCAATCCGGTTAGGGTATGCTGTGGGAAGGGCGACAAAGGTGCGCGACTTCATTCTCTCTGGTGTGAAAAATGCGCCCGGATCATTGGCTATGAGTGAGTCAAACCGCGCATAGAAGCTCTCGTTGATGGGGTCGTTGCGGTCTTGGATGTCGGTCGACGCATAATGGCTGGCCACCATCTCATCTTTGTTTTTCTCTGGATTCAAGGTGAATTTGATGAATGCCGGGTTGCGGAAAGTGTTGAAATACAGTTTCTGGAAGTTGAGGTAATCACATTTGGGTGTGGTAGCATAGTGCTGCGCATAGAGGATGCTCTCGTCTTGAGGCTGGCGGTGCAGCATCGCCTCTTCCATTATGATCAGAGCTTGTTTTATGATTGTGCCTTTTGAGTTTATGTAGTTGATCTTGTTTATGATTCCGTCGATTGTCTCCATCGATGCGTCGAAATGGTATATTCTCGCATTGGAGGGAAGGTGGCACTTCCAGTAGTCGGCTTTGTAGTATTGCGACATCGATGACCCGAAAATGAACGAGTCGTAGCGCATTGTGGCATTGTATCGGTCAAAGAGCTCGGTCGACACAAAGCCGTAGTTTACGGCAAGCGTCACTCCATGGTTAACTGGAATGCCACTATGGCGGTTATGCACCACGCCAAACGGGTCACTGACGGCGTACCAGCAAATCAAGGCCAGTATCGGCAAGGCTGCGAGCAGCGTCTTCCCTGCAAATATCAATATGGGTGATTTGTTGATGCTCATGTCAGAATTGGAAATAAATGAATTGGGTGTCTTGTCCTATGCTTTTCCATGCGATAAGTGCCAGCAGTCCCCAATATGCCGTCCAACGCCACACTGTGGGCATTTTCATCGTCTTTAGGGGAAATTCCTGCCTGCGTCCAAGCCATTCCACCACAAGCATGGGTACTGCATAGGCCAAGGCGCTGATACCCATGGGACAGGCGAGCCAATTGCCTGTGAGCAATGTAGTGACAATTTCTTCGAGATGTGACATGCTGGTGGCACGGAAACTGATGTAGGTGAGCGAGAACACCATAAATGTCGCTGCTATGCGTGGCAGGTCGCGGGCTGATGGTGGCCACACGTCGGGCTTGCGGTTCAGTAATGTGTGTGAAGCCACCAGCAGTCCGTTGGCCACGCCCCATATCACAAAGGTCCAATCGGCACCGTGCCACAGTCCCGACAGGGCGAACACCACCATCACATTGCACACGGTGCGCAGCCGTGACCGCCGCGAGCCGCCAAGCGGAATATACACGTATTGTGTGAACCACCGCATGAGGGTGATGTGCCAGTTGCGCCACACTTCACGCATCGACCGCGAGAACAGCGGATAGCGAAAGTTGGTGCTTAACTTAATGTTGAAAAGCCGGGCTGAGCCTATGGCAATGTCGCTGTAGCCTGAGAAATCGGCATAAATCTGCACCGTAAACAGTATCGTACCGAGCAGCAGGGTAGTTGGAGCCATAACCGACGGATGGTAGAACACGTAGTCCACATATTGGGCCATTGTGTTGGCCACAACTATCTTCTTGGCCAGGCCCCACAAAATCTGGCGCATGCCAACCACGGCGTTATGGTAGTCAAAGTCTTTGTCGGTCAGGAATTGGGGCAACAGGTCTTTAGCTCTCTCAATGGGGCCTGCCACAAGTTGCGGGAAGAAACTCACATAGACCAGGAATGCCGCAAGATCTTTTGTGGGCTTAACCTCGCCGCGGTATACGTCGATGGTATAGCTGATAGCTTGAAATGTGTAGAATGAGATTCCCACCGGCAACAGCACATTGAGTGTGGGCCAGTCGGTGCCTATGCCTGCCGTGTGCAGCAGTGATTCCAGAGTGTCTTTGAAAAAATTGAAGTATTTGAACGCGCACAAAATTCCCAGATTGACAACCACGTTGGCCGTCACCGCCAACCTTGAGAGCCGGCTGCGGTCGGGCTTTATGAGCAGACCGCTCGCGTAGGTCGTGACTGATGTGAGGAAAATCAGGCCGAGCATACGCCAGTCCCACCAGCCGTAGAAGGTGTAGCTGGCGACAAGCAAAATCGCGTTTTGCAAGTTTCTGCGGCTTTTAGCCACCCAATATAAAGTGAACACTATGGGCAGGAAAAGCGCGTATGTGTAGGTGTCAAACTGCAATTGCCGTGTTCTCCTCTGTGCTGTTTTTATATTCTGAATCTCAACCCTGGTAGTTGTTGATTATTCTGGCAATCTCTTGTGCCGACTCTACTGTGATGGGGCGTGCGATAGGCAGGCTCACAATCTCGTCGGCAAGGGTAGTGGTGACTGGCAACTTGCGACTCTTGAACTGCTGGTAGCATGGTTGTTTGTGGGGTGGCACAGCATAGTGAATGTCGGTCATCACTCCGTTGCCGCTCAAGTAGTCTCTGAACTTGTCGCGGTTCTGTGCTCTAACCACATACTGGTGCCACACTTGGCGCATGTCGTTGAATGTCGTTGGCACGGTCACCAACGGGTTGTCGATAGTATCGCCATAGGTTCGGGCCACCTCGCGGCGCCGGTCGTTTTCCTCTTGCAGGTGCTTCAGTTTCACCAGCAGAAACGCCGCCTGTATCTCGTCGATGCGGCAGTTGAGACCCTGATATATGTTGTGGTATCGGTAGTCGGCCCCATAGTTGGCGATGGTTCTCACCGTGCGGGCAAGTGTCTCGTCGTTGGTCGTGACAGCACCGCCGTCGCCCAGGGCTCCGAGATTCTTGGTGGGGTAGAAGCTGATTGCTGCAGCGTCGCCGAGTCCGCCAGTGGAGCGGCTTCCGCCGAATCCGGGTAGGTTCGCTTCTGCTCCTATGGCCTGGGCATTGTCCTCAATCACCTTGATGTCGTAGCGCCTGGCCATCTCTTTAAGTGTCTCACTCCAGCACGGAGTCCCGTAGAGGTGCACCGGCATTATGGCTCTTACATTTGGCGAGAGCAACTGTTCCAGCAAATCGGGGTCGAGGTTCATTGTGTCGGGGCGTACGTCGCACAAGCAGGGATGGAGCTTATTGTCCGACACGGCCAACACCGTTGCCACATAGGTGTTGCCGGGCACTATCACCTTGTCGTTGTCCTTGATTTCACCCATTTCCTTATAGGCTCTGAGAATCAGCCTGAGCGCGTCGAGGCCGTTGCTCACGGCAATGCAGTATTTCGTATGGCAAAGCCGGGCGATTTCGCTCTCCAGCTTTTCTGTATACTGGCCGTGCAGATATCTGCCCGATGTCACCACATCGCATGCGGCCTGTTTCAGTTCTTCCTCAAAAGGCTCATTGGCCAGCTTTAGGTCAAGAAACGGATATTGTCTCATTGTCGATTCTTGTGTCATGTGTTCTCAAATCTTTTGGCGCTTGGGCGATGTGAGTTGCATAAACTTGTCGTAGTCGCGCACATAGTCTTGTTCGTCGTAGTGCTCCGAAGCCAAAACCAGACATACCGAGCCCGATGAGAAATTCTCAAGCACGCGCCATATTCCGGGCACTATCAGTAGCCCTTGGTAGGGACGGTTGAGGGTGTAGCGGCACTGCTTGCGGCCATCGTCGAGCACTACGTCGAAACTACCGCTTATTGCCACAATCAATTGCCGCAGCAACCGGTGGGAGTGTCCTCCGCGCTCGGCTCCTGCCGGCACGTCGTAGAGGTAGTAGCAGCGTTTAATGTCAAATTCCACCTGCTTGCCGTTCTCAACCACGGTGAGGTTGCCGTTGCTGTGGTGGTTCTTGTCGAGCTCTATGGTCCGGCAATTATCCACATTTGACGTTGCGTGCGGGTCGGTATGGTCAGTCATTTTGTCTTTGCATTTTTGAATTCTGCGTAGTCTTCAATATAGTCTGCCGGGTCATATTCCTTGTCGGTCAGCACAAGCACCACGGAATTGGTCGAGAAATTGTCGATTTTGCGCCATGTCATAGCCGGCACGTAAAGCCCATAGTATGACCGTGCCATGTGGTAGCGTGTCTCGGCCTCGCCATCGTCGAGCACCACGTCGAAACTCCCCGACAGTGCCACTATGAATTCCTGTTGTGTGCGGAAGGCGTGTCCGTCGCGATGCTTGCCGCCGGGCACGTCGTAGATCCAATAGGCTCGTGCAATCTCAAAGGGCACAATGCCGTTACTCTCCACTACCGACAGGTTGCCGCGTGGGTCGCATATCTTGGGCAGGTTGAGCACTTGTGGCTTCTTGTCATTCGATTCCATTGGCCAAACTTATCAGATATTGCCCATAGTTGTTCTTTTTCATCGGCTCGGCAAGGGCTATGAGCTGCTGTGCTGAGATCCACCCCTTGCGGAATGCGATCTCTTCAAGTGATGCCACTTGCACCCCCTGTCGGTTCTCAATGGTCTGGATGAAGTTGGCCGCATCGAGCATGGAGTCGGCTGTCCCTGTGTCGAGCCATGCGAATCCGCGCCCGAGTGTCTGCACCTGCACCCGTCCTTGTTCCAGGTAGTGCTGGTTGACCGATGTGATTTCGAGTTCGCCGCGGGCCGAGGGCTTTATGCCCTTGGCCACGCTCACCACGTCGTTGGGGTAGAAGTAAAGCCCTGTAACCGCATAGTTCGATTCCGGATGCTCGGGCTTCTCGACAATGCCAGTGGCTTTGCCGTCGGCATTGAATGTCACCACGCCATACCGGTTGGGATCCTTTACCGCATAGGCAAATAGTGTGGCCACGTCGTCGGAGTCGGTTCTTGCTACGGCATCGGTGAGCATGCGGGTGAAGCTTTGCCCGTAGAATATGTTGTCGCCAAGCACAAGGCACACGTTGTCGTCTCCGATAAATTCCTCACCTATTATGAATGCTTGGGCAAGGCCGTCGGGACGGGGCTGCTCGGCATAACTGAAATTCACCCCAATGTCTTTGCCGTCGCCAAGCAGCCGCTTGAAGGCCGGCAGGTCGGTGGGTGTGGATATTATGAGGATGTCTTTGATGCCGCTTAGCATCAGCACCGAAATGGGGTAGTACACCATCGGCTTGTCGTAGATGGGTATGAGCTGCTTCGACACTCCCTTGGTGATCGGGTAGAGTCTTGTGCCCGAGCCACCGGCTAATACGATTCCTTTCATGCTTGTTGTGTGGGGATTGATATTCTCTTGCTTGCCGGCCATGTCACGCTTATTCCCGGCTGGCATACATTTGCTCATAATATTTTTGGTAGTCGCCCGATGTCACACTCTCGACCCACT
>CAVIEK010000051.1:0-9522 GCA_963641805.1 Bacteroides fragilis | reverse complement strand
ACCCACTGTTGGTTGTCGAGATTCCACCTCACTGTCTTCTCAATGCCTATGCTGAACGGAGTCTCTGGATACCATCCGAGCTCGGTGGCAATCTTGGTGGGGTCGATGGCATACCGCATGTCGTGACCGGGCCTGTCGGCCACATATTCAATCAACTCGTCGCTTATGGCTTCGAGAGGGCACTTGAGCAGTGCCTGGTATTGGGGCTGCTCGTGCATCAGGTGTGATATGATCGATATTATCTGCTTCACGATGTTGATGTTGCTCTCCTCATTAAAGCCGCCTATGTTGTATATCTCACCTATGCGGCCTTCGCGCAGCACCATGTCGATGCCTTTGCAGTGGTCGTCTACATAGAGCCAGTCTCTCACGTTCTCTCCCTTGCCATACACCGGAAGCTTTTTGCCCTCCAGTATGTTTTTTATCACCAGCGGAATCAGCTTCTCGGGAAAATGGTATGGACCATAGTTGTTGCTGCACCTGGTTATGTTCACCGGGAAGTCATACGTGCTATGGTAGGCAAGCACTATGAGGTCGGCGCTCGTCTTTGAGGCTGAGTAGGGCGAACGTGGCTCGACTGGGCACTGCTCGGTGAAGAAGTGCTCACCGTAGGTCTTAAGGTCGTGACGGTTGCCTATCACTTCTTTCAGTTTGTCGTCAACCTTAAGCTCGTGGGCCTCGTCAAAGTCTTTTTTCAGCGATCCGTATACTTCATCGGTAGATATCTGCAGATATTTTTTGCCCGTGGCATATAGGCGTTTCCCGTTGCAGTCTTTGCCTGTGAACCATGCCTCGCGGGCGCAGTCAAGCAGGTTTTGCGTGCCCAGTATGTTGGTCTCCAAAAACAACCTCGGGTTAGTGATGCTACGGTCCACATGGCTCTCGGCTGCAAAGTTGACCACATAGTCTATGTCGTTTTCCTTCATCAGTCTCGAAACGAGTTCCCGGTCTCCTATGTCGCCTTTCACAAACTTCACGTTAGGCAGGGCTATCTCGTCTTTTATCGATATGAGATTACCTGCATATGTGAGCGCGTCGAGAATTATGATTCTGACGCTGTCGCCGTGTTTTGCCAAAATGTGTTTCACAAAGTTTGAGCCAATGAATCCTGCGGCTCCTGTCACGAGATATGTCTTCATTATAGTCGATGTATTCTATAAAAACGCGTTAACCTAAGTAGTGTGCTGGCCGCAGTGCATTCTACGGCAATTACAAAGTTAGGCATTTTTATCTGCATCTGCCTCATTTTGTCATTGATATTTGCCCGCCTAATCTGCGCCATGGAAAATATAATGGGCTGCAATGGCATTTTAGCTGTTGTAATGTGCAGGTGAGGGTACAGGCAGGTGTGGTTGTAGTATGCAATAATGGCTTGTATATACATGAAAAATGCCTGTTGGTCTAATTTGTAATATAAAAATGGTTATACATTGTAAGCTAATAGCGGTAATTTAAGTAAATTTGTATCCGATTTTACTGTAGTATGTTATTAACTAAAACAAAGGCTTTATGAAGAAAATTACCCTATTGGCGGTTGCCGCCATTTCATTGTGCTCTCCACGGGCTTACGCATCGGTTGAAGTGACTGATGAGACTTTCCCCGACAATTATTTCCAGACCTATGTCCTGTCGAACTTTGACAAAGACAACGATGAGGTGTTGAGCGATTCCGAAATCGCTGCGGCCAAGACCATCACGGCCAACAGCAAAAAAATAACCTCGCTCAAGGGTATCGAGTATCTCACGGCTCTCACATCGCTCTCGGCCACCAACAACCGCATCGAGTCGGTCGACTTGAGCCACAACACCGAGCTCACCACTCTGAAATTGAGCACCAACCAACTCACTGGTATCGACTTGAGCAAGCTCACAAAGCTCACCACCCTCGACCTGCGCAGCAATCCCTCACTAAAGTCGGTCGACTTGCGCAACAATGTGGCTCTTACATCGCTCACATTGTCGAGCGACTCGATCAGCTCTCTCGACCTTACTAACAATGTGGCCCTCACGTCGCTCACGCTTACAACCAATCTGCTCACCAGCATTGACTTGAGCAAAAACGTAGCCCTCACCACGCTTAGCATCAGCAGGAATCCGCTCAACGACATCGACTTGAGCCACAATGTGAACCTCACAAGCCTCGACCTCGGCTATAACGGACTGAAGAAGATTGACGTCACGGCATTGAATAAACTGACATATCTCTACGCCTATCAAGACACGTTGCTCTCTGATCTTGACTTGAGTAACAACACTGAGCTTATCACACTCAATGTGGGTGAGTGCGCTTTCTCAAATCTCGATTTGAGCCACAACCCCAAGCTCAAAACCCTCACCATATCAGGCAATCCGTTCACCACAATCGACTTGTCGAAACTCACGGCTCTCACCACATTGTATTGCAATGAGAGCAAGCTCTCTACACTCGACCTCACCGGCAACACGGCCCTGCTGTCGTTATACAGCTATAACAACCCCAATCTGTCGAACATAGATTTGACAAAATGCGCTTCTCTCACCACTCTTAACTGCAGTGGTTGCAACATCAGTGACATCGACTTGAGCCACAATACCGCGCTCACCTTCATTAATGCCCGCAACAACAAACTCACGTCGTTTGACTTCTCGCCGCTCTCCAAGTTGCGCTCGCTTTACATCGACGGCAACAACTTCACGTCGGTCGACATCTCGAAGCTCACAGCTCTCTCCACTTTCTACTGCAACGACAATAAGCTCACTGCTCTCAACCTTGAAGCCAACACAGCACTCAGCACTCTGGTGTGCTATGGCAATTTCCTGTCGACCCTCAACGTGGACAAAAACGTGAAGCTCACCAAGATCGACGCCAACAGCAACGGTCTGAACTCTATCGACCTCTCGGCCAACACCAAGCTCACTACACTTAACCTCAGCGGTAATGGCCGCAAGGTAGGAGTCGACAATTATGCTGACAATGCAGGCAATACAGTGTATTACATCCCTACCGGCGACCTCGAGGCACGTGTGGGCGACGGCTTTACCAAGGCCAACGTGGTAGACGGCAGTTGGGCAGGAGCCAAAATCGCTACTGTGGACGGCGTTGAAGCTCTTGTGTTTGAGGCCGATACCGCCACCTATAGTTACAACACAGGCTATACCGGAACACGTGCGGCAGTGAAGACGGCCACTTTCTATCTCACATACAACAAGGTGATTTCAGGAATTGATGAGATTTCGAGTGCCGCCGACAGTTTTACTGCCTATGGAGCCAATGGTTGCATCAACGTGGTTTCTTCGGTCGACGTGAGGATCGATGTCTACGACCTGCGTGGCGCAAAGGTCTATTCTGGAAGCGACAACTCAATCAGTGTGCCGGCCGGCGTCTACGTGGTGAAGGCTGGCAGTCACGTTGTCAAGGTTGTGGTCTACTAAGCTATAGTCACAATGAATATTATCGACAGACTTTTGTTGTCGGCCCTTGCGATGGTTGTTGTCGCTCTTAGTGCCGAGGCCGATGTGTCCATCAGCAACACCAATTTTCCGAATGACGTGTTCAAGGCCTACGTTGCGCAACACTTCGACAAAAACGGCGACAATGTGTTGAGCGAAGCCGAGATAGCTGCCGCCGACTCGATAAATCTGTATAAGGCGCGCTGCTCGTCGCTCAAAGGCATTGAGTTCCTTACGGCTCTGAGATATCTCAATTGCAGCGTCAATGGGCTCACTGAGCTCGATGTGAGCAACAATACTGCTCTCACTTATCTCAACATATATTCCACCTATATTAAGAAACTCGACTTGAGAGCCAACGTCAATCTCGAGAAGCTCGTGTGCAGTTATGCCGCGATCGATTCGTTAGACGTGACGTCTTGCACAAAGCTCATTGAGCTCAACTGCCAGCTCAACAGCATTTCGTCGCTCGATGTCTCGAAGTGCCCTGATCTGACTACGCTTAATTGCTCGGCCAATGCGCTCACAACTCTCGACTTGAGCAAAAACGCCAAGCTGCGTGAGCTTTATGTGTTCGACAACAGGCTGGCTGCTCTCGATGTCAGCGCCAATCCTAAGCTGGTGACAATCAACTGCACGGGCAACAATCTCACGTTGCTCGACCTTGCCGGCAACACGCGCCTCACGATGCTTTACTGTGGCGAGAACCAGCTTAAGCACATCAACTTGCTGAAGTGCAAGAGGCTCACCTCTTTATATTGTGCAAAGAATGTGTTGGCCGATTTGGATGTCACTGGCAATGTGTATCTGTCCACACTCGACTGTTCCCATAATATGATCCAAGCCATTGACGTGAGCAAGAATGTGGACATATCATCGATTAATTGTTCTTATAACAACATTCGAAATCTTGATGTGAGCAGCAACTCGGCTTACCTTACTACGCTAAAGTGCGACAGTAACAGCTTGGCTTCGTTGGATTTGAGCAAAAACGTGAAGCTTACCACCTTGTCGGCCATTGGCAATGTGCGCCAAATCGAGGCCGATTATTATAGAAACGGTGATGGCGATTCCATTGCATTCGTGCCGGCCGACAGCCTGTCGTCGGTGTTGGGCGGTGGCTTCAGTCTCGCCCGGATGTCAAGTATACAAGGCGGTGAGCTCACCACCCATCCCGATGGTAGGCAGATATTGGCTTTCGGCAAGTCGTCGACAGCTATAACCTATGACTATGACACGTATAACGACAAAGCGAAGTCGGCCACGTTTACCTTGAGGTTAAGCGATAAATCAGCATCCGGCATAGTTGCCACGGCCTATGCCAAGCAAGTGAGGTCGGTTTGCTTCTATGGTCTCAACGGCATGCGTTATGGTAGCCGCTGTCCCGCTGTCAACGGTGTGATTGTCAAGGTGGAAACCTATACTGATGGCACACATTCGGCAACAAAGATTGTGAAATAAGAATTCAATTACCCCTGCTAAATGATTCCGGTCACCATCAGCGGCTCATACCGCTTGTGGTGACCGCTTTTAGTATCACTTCATTGGAAACATACAGTGCTTTTGCTAAAATCGTTTTCGCTTTTTCCTCTTTTCCCAAAAAAGGATATTGTCCTAAATGAAATTATTGCCGTCCGAAATGAGTGAGTAACACATAGGATATGCGGCATAACATGTCGCTGTATAAGCCTCTGTTGATTTTTATTGTGCGCGACCGATTTCGAGGTGGCTCAAGTTGCCGTTGGCCGAATTCGGTCTGTTGGAAATGTCATGCACAGAGCCGCATTCCGTGAACTGACTCCAAGTGTCGTAGCCCTTGCAGTGCTTGTCCGTTTTTTCTTCACGGATGATTTCTCTTATGCTTTCCAGTCGGTTGCATGTGCGATAAGTGTTGTATTTGCCATAGAAGTAAATGATGTGGTACTCTTTGCCAAGGTAGCATGTCTTTACTTCCTTTTTGGTTTTTCTCTCCAAAACGTTTAGGACAACATTGCCTAAAAACATTAAAATGTGCAAATCCAGTGAATGAACATTCTTTTTTTAATCCATATGACAGTCTTCTTATGAAAAAAATATCTATTTTTGCATAATAGTTATGTGGCGTTGCCGGTGGCTTCGCAAATCATTGCGGCATCGGTGCAACATTATATCAAGCCGGATGATTCTATGATACATCATGAACAGCTCAAGTATATATAATAATTATTTTTAGCATATGCATTACACCCAAATCTTATTAGGAACCTTGCTTCTGTTTGCCGGAGCAACGGCTCCCCAATTAAACGCAACTGTTTATCAGGCTAATTCGGTGATGATGAATACCGGTGCTGGCAGCGGAACCGACATGTATTTCTCTCTGCTTGGCGAAACCAAAGACGGGTATCAAATCTGGAGTGGCAACAACACCTCAGGCAGTCACCGATGGACTTATTGGAAAATTGATGGCGGCGACAAGATCTCTTGTTCCTACACCAATATCTACACCAATACGAAATATCATTTGGATACCAGTTATTCAAATTACTTCAGAGACATTGAGTCGGACTCAAAGTACTACCACTTTCTGAAAGTGCAGGGCAAGACGTCGGCCGACTACTTCTATTGGAATATGTCGTCGGCTCCGTCGTTCGCATCTGAATTCTATGTGACGGCTAATGTGGCTTTCTCGACAGGCGCATACGAATTGGTGTCGAAAGATCGGTGCTATAAGCAATCGATTAGCTATAAGGTTGAAGGCATCACAAAAACGCTCTTTGACCACTGCACTGTGGAATACAGCACCGACAGCAGCGCATCGTGGGTAGAGGTGGCTCAGGTCGACAGCATGGAGGGAACCGTTCAGGCAAAGGTCCCCTGGACTGACACCAAGGTGCGCTACCGCGTGACGGCCTATCCCAAGAGCAGCTACAAAGTGGTGGTCGAAAACGGATGTTGGGTTGTAGCCGACTCTACCGACCAAGAACTCAAACCTACGGGTATTGACTACAATTTCAATGTTTCGGACCTTAAGAGCCGTTGTGAAACTGATCAGTTTGGAAACAAACTATACAAACCGACAGTCTCTTACAGTTGCTCCGACAATATAAAAAACGCATTCAGCACAGGTCGAATCTTATACAGCCTTGACGGAGGTAAAACGTGGGCGCCTGTTATGCGTGACCTCAGCGCTAGTCAGGGATCGTTTACAACATCTGTTCTTGCCGGTTTCACAAGATACTTGTTCCGCATATACTGGGAATCGGTCAGTGCCGCTCAGAGCATAAAGGAGTTGAATCCATCCATGGATATTGACACTTGCCTCACTTACTCTCCTGCTTTCGTAGTGGCGCAACTGAAAAGCGAAATTGACGACGGCAAAGACGACATACACAAAACCCTGTCGCCCACAGTGCAGTTTATGCTCAATGACGACTTGTATATGACCTGTCGGGGTAACGCATTGGTTTCGGTATCGAGCGACGACGGCGCGACATGGACCGAGCTGAGCCAGGTTGCAGTCAATAAAAAGATATGCACTGCACAGGTGACCATTCCGGCCGACAAGACGCAATACAAATTCCGCATACAGCTGAAGTCTGTTGTTGACGAGGATAGAGAGACTATGACGGAGCAGACCGTGTCGGTCGAAACCCCAAGCTACCCGTATACACCTGACATCCCGACCGGTGTTGATGATGCAACAATAGGCAACAGCAACGCCATTGTCGATGTCTATACCCTGTCGGGCAAGCTAGTGGCCAAGCAAGTGCGTGCCGGCGATGTTAACAGCATCCTTGAAAATGGCACATACGTTGTGGGTAACAAGGTAATATGTGTCAACAAATAAATCAATGCTAAAAAAGCAAGACTCAACAACCATTAAAATTTCAATTGTATGTTGAACAAAAAAATATTCATAGGATTACTGGCCCTCGTTTTCGGGCTTACAACCTATACGGCAAATGCAACAGTGTATGCTGCCAAATCGGTGGTGATGAACACAGGGTCTGGTGATGGAGTGAACATCAATTTCGTATATTTGGGCGAAACGAGTGATGGTCACCAGATATGGAGCGGCAACAACACGTCAAATGGAAGCTACCGCTACACTTGTTGGAGAATTGACGGCGGCGACAAAATCTCAAAAAATACACCAAAGTTTGAGCTCAACACCGAGTATCCACTAGGCACACATTACAAGGACTGGCTCAACTGGGATTTTCGAGACATTGAGACCGATCCGAAGTATTATCATTTTGTGAAAGTTACCGACAAAACCGAAGCCGACCAATTTTGTTGGAATATGTCGACTGCACCCGACTTTGCCAATACATATTACTTGACTGGTAGCGTTGAGGCCACAGCCGGCGGATATGAACTTTTGGGCAAAGAGAAATGTTACCAGCAGCAAATAAGTTGGGAAATGAAAGGAATATCCAAAGACTGCTACGGATACTCAGCAATTGAATACAGCATCGATGGAGGCAACACATGGGTGCAATGTACATTGGTCGACAGCATTGAAGGCAGCACCTCGGTGAAAATTCCGTGGAGCGCCAGAAAAGTACGCTACCGCATAACGTCATACCCAAAAGCATGTTACAAAGTAGTGGTCAAAGATGGCCATTGGATATATACCGAATCGGCTGACCATGAGCTTAAGCCAACCGGTATATATAGCAATATTGCAGCCTCCGACATTAAAAGCGGATATTATGAGAAAAAATCAACATCATCATCTAAGGAAAGATTTTATAAACCTTCTGTGACGATTTATGCGTCCGACAATTTGCTTGCAGCATTAAACAAATCCCAATTCCTTTATAGCACTGATGGTGGTAATACATGGCTGTACACAGATAACGTGAAATATGGACGAGGCACGTTTAAAGTAAAAGTTGATGCCGCCTACACCAAATATATGTTCCGGGTTCTCTCGTTCTCTACCAGCGAGTTTAGTGATGTTGATGAATTCAACCCTGTGGCAACTTCTGAACTGTATACAGTGACTTACAGTCCCAGTGTTGATTTGGTATATCTGGATGGCAGTATTGATGAAAACCGCGATGATGTGGCAAAGACATTCTCGCCCACTATAGGATATGTGTTTAATGACGATTTGTATCACACAAACGAAAGCGACGCAGTGATTTCATTGTCGACTGATGGTGGCAATACTTGGACTGAAGTTGGAAGTTTTGCTGTCAACGGAACTGAAGGCACTCAGAAGATAACCATTCCGGCCGACATGGCGCAATATAAATTCCGCATCGAGGTTAAAAGTGTCATTGACAAGTATCGCAAATACCAAACCGAAAGCATGGTGTCAGGCACATCGCCCAATTATCACTACTCTGTCCCCACCGGCATCGATGATGCCACAATCGACAGCGCTGACGACGCTCCGGTTGATGTGTTTACACTGTCGGGCAAACTGGTTGCCAAACAGATCCGTCCCAGTGAAGCGAAGCACATGCTCGAAAGCGGCACATACGTCGTGGGAAGCAAAGTGGTGGTCGTGAAATAATAACACCGACATAGCGGTCAATATTTGTGGCCGTTAGGTGTGAGAAACAATAAGGGTGCAACACCCTCCAAGCACAGCGGCAGCGACTCTTTTGGGTCGCTGCCGTTGTGCTTGGAGGGCTTGTCATTCCCCTATGATATTGCGCATTCATCATTCTATAAAATGGAAATATGCCGTCCCTAAAATAATCAGTGAAGGTTGGAAACGCGGGTAATTTATGGCAAAGGCGAGCGGAAGTACAAGAGCATCAAAGTGGAAATCTTCAAATGGGGCGGAAAAACTTTATTATAAAAATGGTAGGCGTGTTGAATATGCGGAACTTGACAATAAAGGAAAGAAATCAGTTAAGGAGGCCAAGAAACAAATTTCCAAAGAGCTCTATGCGATATTAAAAGACACCAAAACGCAACAGATAATAGAAAACGGGATAAAAATATCAATAGGATATACAAGTCACGGATTAGACCATTTTGCTAATGATGCGATGTTGAATCTTAGTGGCAAGTATTTTAGTCGGGAATCAATGCTTCATGTCAATGAGATACTAGAAAAGTCGACATATATCCCAAGTAGTCACATCTTAAATC
>CAVIEK010000050.1:0-15559 GCA_963641805.1 Bacteroides fragilis | reverse complement strand
TGTGATTCCGCAGGAGTCACTTGTGATCCGCTTGGGGCTCGAACCCAAGACCCCAACATTAAAAGTGTTGTGCTCTACCAGCTGAGCTAGCGAATCTCCTTAAAAGCGATGCAAAGGTAGTACTATTTTGAATTCTGTGCAAATTTTTACGCATTTTTTTGCCACAGTTCTTTCATGCAGAGTCCACTGTAGAGTCTGTAGAGTCCACCAGCAAAGTGCAAAACATTCCCTGTTACGTGTGTGGAGCTGTTTTTGGGGAGGTGGGTCCTAGCCGCCACTTTATTGTCGTTTTACGTTTGCACGTTTTTTTTACCGAATTGACTCGTCAGGTTTGGGCATCGGCCGCAGTATCAGGTACTTCAGTATTGGGCCGCACGTCGTCAGGGTAGCTAATGCGAGGGTGGTAGATGGTGCATAGCTGGTCGGTGAGCGACTTCTTGGCTATGTCGATACTGCTGAAACTTATGGGAGCCTCTGAGAGCAGTCCTTCTGCCACTTGTCCGTCAACAACCCTGTCGACCAAAGCCTTGATATTGTCATAGTTGGGATCGGCAAGGCTCTTTGCTGCGGCTTCACATGCGTCACACATCATAATGATGGCCGTTTCCTTGGTTTGCGGGTTGGGGCCGGGGTAGGTGTATGGCTCCGGGTCGATGGTCTCTCCCGGATGGGCTTTGCATGCTGTGATGTAGAAGTAGCGAGCCTTGCCGCGGCCGTGGTGCTGGCTGATGGCATCGCAGAGCACTTGTGGGAGCTTGTGAGCCTTGGCCAGTTTTAGCCCTTCGGTCACGTGACTTATCACAATACTTGCGCTCGTGTCGGGGTTCAGCCCGTTGTGTGGGTTGGTGGTCGTCTGGTTCTCGGTGAAAAATTGCGGGTTGGCAATCTTGCCGATGTCGTGATACATGGCGCAGGCACGTGTCACCTGAATGTTAGCTCCCACACGGTGTGCCACCTCAGTGGCGATATTGGCCACCTGAAGCGAGTGCTGGAAAGTGCCGGGGCATTTTTTCGACAGCTCGCGCAACAGTGGCGAGTTGCTGTCAGAGAGCTCAACTAGCGTGAGTGATGATGTGAACTTAAACAACTTCTCTTCTAGGAAGATCACTGTATAGGCAAACGAGAGCACCACGCAGCTGATTGCGAAGTAGAGGAAAATGTGCCAGTCGTTGATGCCGGCCACATTGTTGTCGCGCGACAGGCATAAGGCGCAATATGAGGCCGAGTAGGCCACGAAGATGTAGAATGCACATTCCACCAGCTGCGAGCGGCGCAGCAGTCCCTGCATCGAGGCAATGGCGATGCCACCTGCTATGAATTGCATTATGATGAATTCGGCCTGGCGGTCGGGGATGGCTATGGAGCATAGGATTACAGTGATCAGGTGCACGAAGAATCCGATGCGGTTGTCGGTGAATGTGGTGGCCACTATTGGCACGAGGGCGAAAGGCATCATAAACAGGTAGGTGGGTCGCAACCTCGATACCAGGTAGGACAGCATCACGAATACCGTGATGAGCGATGTGAGAAACAGCATGCGTCGCATGTCGACGAATGTTCGGGTGCGTATGAGCAGCATGAAGAAGTAGAACACCAGCATAATCGATGCCACCAGCGCGATGTTTCCGGCAAGGCTGTAGTTGAATGTCGAGTCGGACTCTTTTGCTTTCTCGAGCAATGCCGAGTAAGACCGCAATATGGCGTCCTTGCGCGCGTCGACGATGTTTCCGGGGTAGATTATGCTCTCGCCTTTTTGTACTTCGCCTTGCGCCACGGTGGCGGCCGCCAGTGCCTCGTCATATTTCTTCTTGGTCATGGTGGCGTCGTAGGTCACGTTGGGCACCAGGTAGTTGTTGATCGACACCCTTGTCATCGCCTCGCGATAGTCGGCCTCGGCAAGCGAATTGTAGATGTGCATGTAGGCCTCGCGTGCCGACTGCATCTCTTCGGTACTTTTCTGGCTTGCCACCTTGCCGTCGAGAATCAGCATCTCGGGCAGTTGGCCTGAGTGGATAGAGGCGTAGGTGCCGTCATCGACTATGCCTTTCTCGTAGGCTTGGCTCACGGCTGCCACGATGCGCTGGCGCACCATGGGTTTGATGTCGTGTCGGGCCTCAAGTGCCTTGCTTAGTGCGGCCAATTGGCTTTGTGCCTGTTGCAAGTTGATGTTGAAGTATTTGAGCGAGTTGTTCTCAATGCTGTCTTTGATGCGCTTCACATCGGTGTCAAGCGGCTCGATGGGAATGTCCATCTTGGCTGTGAGCATGGGATGCAGCCATGGCTTACCCTTTTCGTAATAGGGCACCTCGTCGTCGGATTTCGACGGCAGCACCAGTGTCATGAGCACGATTGCTCCCAATATCATGAATAGGGCGGCGTGAGTGCCGCGTTTAAGCTTGCCCATATTTTGTGGTTTGAGTGTTTCTGTAATGATTGGTGGCGGTGGTGGTCAGCTCACTCTCACGGCCGAGTTAACGCCTTTCACCTTCTTGAGCCGCTTGCACAACTTGTTGACCACGGCGGCATCCTCGATGAGCACATCGAGCTCGCATTTGAAGAGTCCCTCGTTGGCGCTGATGTTGAGCTTGCGTATGTTGATGGCGAGGTTGGTAGAAATCAGATAGATGATTTCCTGCAGGATGCCCATGCGGTCGAAGCCCTCGATGTGAACTGCTGCCAGGAATTTCTTGTTGGTGTCGTCCCAGTGGGTCTGCACGATGCGTGATCCGTAGCCTGATTTCAGCTTCATGGCCACTGGGCACTCCAGTTTGTGTACCACAACTTCGCCGTCATCGTTCACACATCCGAGCACATCGTCGCCTGGTATGGGGTTGCAGCAACTGTCGGTGCGGTAGTTGCTGATGCCGTCAACGGTGCGCAGCACATACACTTTGCCGAAGTCCACTTTGTCTTTTATGATGGGCTTGTTGTCGTTTTGATGCTTGTCGCGCTGCCTTGAGCCGAAGGTGCCGTGCAACAGTTTGCCGAACAGACCTTGCGACAGCGGCTTTACCGATTTCACAAGCTGTGGCGACAGTGCGATCTCGTTGTTGCCTATCATGTAGTAGAGTTCTTCCTTGTTTTGCACATGCTCGCTGCTGATGATGCGGGTAAGTGTCTCGTTGCTCAGGTCCACACCGTTTTCCTCCAAATACTTGTGCAGGGCTTCGGCGCCGCGGTCAATCACTATGCGTCGGTCGTGGCGCAAGGCTGCGCGCAGACGTGTCTTTCCCTTGGCCGTGACAAGGAATTTATCCCATTCGGGCAGTGGCTGTTGTGAGTGCGATGTGAGAATTTCCACTTGGTCGCCACTGGCGAGCTTGTGCGACAGTGGCACAAGCCTGTGATTCACCTTGCCTGCAATGCAGTGTGTGCCAATCTCGGTGTGTAGCGTGAACGCCATGTCGAGCACCGTGGCGTCTTTGGGGAGTGTCACGAGCTCGCCTTTGGGGGTGAATACCACAATCTCAGAGGCAAACAGGTTGAGTTTTATCGTGTCGAGGAAGTCGAGCGCGTTGGGCTCGGGATTCTTGAGAATGTCCTCGATAGTCTGCAGCCACACGGCAAGCTCGCTTTCTTCCTCGCCCTCGCCTATCTTGTATTTCCAGTGGGCGGCGAAACCGCGTTCGGCAATGTCGTCCATGCGTCGGCTGCGTATTTGCACTTCCACCCAGTTGCCGTCGGGGCCCATCACCGTGATGTGTAGGGCTCGGTATCCGTTGGCCTTGGGTGTGCTCACCCAGTCGCGGGTGCGGTCGGGGTGCAGTTTGTATAGGTCGGTGATCTCGCTGTAGATTGTCCAGCAGATGCGTTTCTCGTCGGCCTCGTTGGGGCATTCAAACACTATTCGGGCGGCATACAGGTCGTAGACTTCCTCAAAGGGGATGTGCTTCGACTCCATCTTCTTCCAAATCGAGTAGTGTGACTTGACGCGCACCTTAAACTCATAGGTGAGCCCCAGCTTGTCGAGATGCTCGCGTATGGGTTGCGCAAAGCGGTCGAACAACTCGTTGCGGTGTGCCTCGGTGAGGGCTATCTTTTCGCTGATGTCCTTGTAGGCATCGGGGTGCTCATATTTGAAACTGAGGTCCTCGAGCTCGGTCTTGATGGCAAAGAGGCCAAGACGATGGGCCAATGGGGCGTAGATGTAGAGTGTCTCGCCTGCAATCTTGTATTGCTTTGCGGGTGGCATCGATCCAAGTGTGCGCATGTTGTGCAGGCGGTCGGCCATCTTTATCAGTATCACGCGGATGTCGTCGTTCATGGTCAGCAACAACTTGCGGAAGTTCTCGGCTTGGGCCGAGGCGTGTGTGCCGAAGATGCCGCCCGATATCTTGGTGAGCCCTGATACTATTTGGGCTATCTTTTTGCCAAATTGGGCCTCGATGTCCTCGACGGTGAAGTCGGTGTCTTCAACCACATCGTGCATCAGGGCCGCACATATCGATGTGGACCCGAGTCCTATTTCCTGGCTTACTATCTTGGCCACGGCAAGCGGATGCATTATGTAAGGCTCGCCCGAACGGCGGCGTATGCCGTTGTGGGCATCGCGTGCAAACTTGAAGGCCTTTTCTATGATTTCTACCTTCTTGCGGTGATTGCTTGATAGATAGCCGTTTAGCAGGTCTTGATATGCATCGTTTATCAGTTTGGCCTCTTCGCTTGGGGTCATTTTTGCAGGTGTGGTTGTCATTGTAGATCAATTTATAGAACACAAACTTACTAAATAATTGCGAAATTGCTGTAAAATGGTTTGAACTTTTTTCTTGTGGCCCACAATGTGTTGCCTCACAGCTACAAGTCATGCCGCTGCGCCGTGTGAACACAAGCAAAATCCGACTTTGACGCAAGTGCGCCACGACTGTTGGTACAATCGCGGCGCACTTGTGTTGACCGAAAGCCCTGGGTGTTGACCTGACGGTCCCGAATTGGCGTGTGTTGGTCGTCGGTCTGTCGTCAGAGAGCGAAAGCGTCTTTCAGAATGTCGACGTAGTCGAGCTTTTCCCATGTAAAGAGCTCTACACGCACCACCTTCTCCCCTTCGTAGGGCGACTTGAAGTGCTTCGATATCACTTTGGGATCGCGGCCCATGTGCCCGTATGATGCGGTTTCTTGATAGATGGGGTTGCGCAGTTTGAGGCGCTTCTCGATGGCCCACGGCCGCATGTCGAACAACTGCTCGAGAATGCTTGCGATCTCGGCGTCGCTTTTGCCCACATGGCTGGTCCCATAGGTGTCTACAAAGAAACTAACAGGTTCGGCCTTGCCTATTGCATAGGCAATTTGCACGAGCATCTTGTCGGCAATGCCGGCGGCTACCGCGTTTTTGGCGATGTGGCGAGCCGCATAGGCTGCCGAGCGGTCGACTTTCGACGGGTCCTTGCCCGAGAATGCCCCGCCGCCGTGTGCTCCGTGGCCGCCATATGTGTCGACAATGATTTTGCGTCCGGTGAGGCCTGTGTCGCCGTTCGGCCCTCCTATCACAAATTTGCCGGTGGGGTTTACCAGTACTATCAGTTTGTCGTCGAATAGGGCTTTAACGTCTTCGGGCAGTTTGTTGATGACGCGTGGCAACAGCACTGCCTTGATGTCGCTCTCTATGCGGGCGTGCATCTGTTTGTCGGCCGTGGCTATGGCTTCGGCGTCATGGACGGTCGCGGGCTTGATGAAGTCGTCGTGCTGAGTGCTGATCACGATGGTGTGCACACGCACCGGGCGGTGTGTGGAACCGTCATATTCTACTGTCACCTGGCTCTTGGCGTCTGGGCGCAGGTAGGGTAGGGTGCGCCCTTTACGCAACTCGGCCAGCTCGCGTAGCAGCAGGTGGGCAAGGTCGAGCGTGAGGGGCATGTAGTTTGGGGTCTCGTTGCATGCATAGCCGAACATCATGCCCTGGTCCCCGGCGCCCTGAGCCTCTTCGGTGTCGCGTTCCACGCCGCGGTTGATGTCGCCGCTCTGCTCGTGCACGTTGCTCATCACACCACACGAGTTGGCATCGAATCCATATGTGCCGCGTGTGTAGCCGATTTTGCTGATGGTGTCGCGCACCACTTCCTGCAGGTCGACGTAGGCTTTCGATTTCACTTCGCCGGCGATTACTACCTGGCCGGTGGTCACGAGTGTCTCGCAGGCTACCTTCGACTGTGGGTCGAATGCCATGAACTGGTCGAGGATGGCATCGCTGATTTGGTCGGCCACCTTGTCGGGGTGACCCTCCGATACTGATTCAGATGTGAATAAATAGTTCATCTTTCTACTTTTGTTTTAAAAAGTGGAAAAACGCTAATTAGCTGTGAAGTGTAGAGGGATTCGTTCGCAGTTTTAGCATTTTTTTGAGTGGTTGCAAGCAGCCAAATTTTTCCACTGAATTGATATGACTGTAATTTTTGGACTGCAAAGTTACACCAAATTTCAATATCACGCAACACCCGGCCTGCAGTGGTTGAGTCAGGAACCAATATTGGTGCTGAATATATTGGCTAATCCGGTAATTGCCACATTAATCATTATAATGTAGCTAAAGTTGTCTGTTATGCTAAAACTCAGTAATTTTGCAATGCCGACTTAGGTGGCCATGGTGCATGGGGCGGTTGCCCGCAGGCCCATGCACAAAAGGATAAAAGGGAACCATGTGAGAATCATGGACAGGTCCGCTGCTGTGAGTTTTTGGCATCCCAATTAGGTGATGCTGGGCTCTTGGGCAGGCATTTGTTGTGATGCATTTGCCGCTACTACAGTCACTGGCGTCAATGATAGTGCGCCGGGAAGGCTGCCCGAGAGCTGAAAACGAGTCAGAATACCTGCCAGTCGGCATTGTCAGCAAGTGCACCACAGGCTTACGCGACTATAGCCGGGAGCAGGAATCATTTTGAAGGCAAACGCATCTGTGACGAGAGCTTTCATCACACCGCAGGGTTGAAAATGCGTCTTGCCGGTATCCAATCCCATTTTTTTGTCGGTCAGTGAGTGCGTGGTAAGGGCTTTGGGGCTCTTTGGCCGCCATCTTTGTTGGTCGCTTGCCGTTAATAGTCGGACTCGGTGTCGGGAAACTCCTTGGCGCATAGATGTTTGTATAAGAAATGAAGAAGACGAAGCACATATTCAATCAGGTTGCCCGCAGTATCAGCTGGCTCATAGTGGCAGCATCGATGGGCGTCGCACCGGCTAGGGCGCAGACCGAGAGCGTTGCCGTGCACCGTAAGCCGAGTAGGCTCGACTCGATGCAGTATCTGAAAGACGTGGTGGTGTATGGCGTGCGACCATATGAGGAGGTGATTCCTGCCCAGACCCTAAAAGGTGCACAGCTAGAGTCGCTCAACAGTCATTCGGTAGCCGATGCCATACGCTATTTCAGCGGTGTGCAAATCAAGGACTATGGTGGAGTAGGCGGTATCAAAACCGTTGATATCCGCTCTATGGGCACCAATCATATGGGCGTGTTCTACGATGGCATTCAGTTGGGTAATGCCCAAAATGGCCAAATCGACTTGGGTAAATTCTCGCTCGACAACATCGAGGAGATATCGCTCTACAATGGTCAGAAGAGTGAGATATTCCAGCCCGCCCGCGACTTCGGCTCGGCAGGCAGCATCTATCTGCGCACCCGTCGACCATCATTCACGCCTGGGCGGACCACCAACCTCAACATCACTTTCCGTACGGGCTCATTTGGCCTGGCCAACCCGAGCTTCCGGTGGGAACAGAAACTGAGCCGCCGAGTGAGCTTGGCTCTAAATGCCGAGTATACCTATGCAACCGGCCGTTACAGATTCCGCTACCGCAAGCGTTTCAGCGATGGGACTCTGGCATGGGACACAACAGCCACCCGTCACAATGGCGACATACAGTCGTGGCGCATCGAGGGCGGTCTCTTTGGCACTGTCGACGATGGCCGGTGGAACGCCAAATTCTATTACTACGATAGCGAGAAAGGCATACCCGGCGCCATTGTCAACAACGTGTGGAAAAACTCGCAACGCCAGTGGGACCGCAACTTCTTTGCGCAAGGCGCTTTCCAGAAAAAAATGAGTGAGCGCTACGAACTGCTTGTGAGCGGCAAGTATGCGCGCGACTATATGCGCTACCTTAACCCCGACACCACATTAATGTATATCAACAACCGGTTCTGGCAAGACGAAATCTACGTGTCGGCGGCGCAAAAGCTCATCATAGCACGCGATTGGGACGTCGACTTCTCAACCGACTACCAGTGGAATTATCTGAACTCCACCCTTGTGAATTTTGCCTATCCCACACGCCACACATTCCTTGCTGCCCTTGCCACCGCCTACACATGGCACCGGCTTAAAGCCCAGGCAAGCGTGCTCTATACCTTTGTGGACGACCTATACAGTGTGCGATCAGGGGATGGTCTTGTGAGCCACAACCGGCACAGTACAAACCGTTTCACCCCTGCCGTGTTTGTCAGCTGGCAGCCAGTGGCGCGCTATGACTTCAATTTGAGGGCGTTCTACAAGCGCATCTTCCGCATGCCCACTTTCAACGACCTCTACTACACCGACATTGGCAATGCCAACCTGCGCCCCGAATATGCCACGCAGTATAACTTTGGTGTCCAATACCAACGCTATCGTGAGGAGGGATTCGTGAGTGGGGTGAGACTCACTGCCGATGCCTATTACAACTATGTGACCGATAAGATTATAGCCGTGCCAAAGGGCACAGGACAATACCGGTGGATGATGATGAACATAGGGAAAGTGAAAATCCGTGGCATCGACCTTACCGCACGTCTTGGCATGAGGCTTCCGCAGCACGTGAATCTTGATGTGAACTTCAACTACACCTATCAGAAGGCTCAAGACTACAGTGACCCTGCCGACAGTGGCGATGGCGGAACCTACAAGGGGCAGATTGCCTACATCCCATGGCACAGCGGCTCGGCTGTGGTGCATGCCGGATGGCACGGCCTTGAGGCCAACTACAGCTTCATCTATGTGGGTGAGCGCTACCATACCAGTGCCAATATCCTAGCCAACCATGAGCAGCCGTGGTACACCCACGACATCTCGGCAAGCTACCGCATGGCGCTCGGGCGCACATGGCTCAAGGTGACGCTTGAGGTCAACAACCTGCTCAACCAGTATTACGACGTGATACTTAACTATCCTATGCCAGGACGCAACTACAAGGTGATTCTTAAATTCGACATCTAGACAATGAAACATACACTTTCACATACATTCCTGCTCGTGGCAGTTCTTTGGACCGCGCTACTGCTCACAGGGTGCCGCGACGACGACGTGATATTCATCCCCGAGGAGGTGGAGGTGAGTCACCCCGAATATACAAGCATCCGTGGCTTCTATCTGCTCAATGAGGGCAACATGGGTAGCAACAAGTCCACCCTCGACTACTACGACTACACCGCCGGACGCTACACCCGCAACGTCTATGCCAACGCTAACCCGTCGGTGCCGAAGGAAATGGGCGATGTGGGTAACGACCTGGGCATATATGGCAGCAAACTGTATTGCGTGATAAACTGTTCCAACAAGGTCGAGGTGATGGATTGCAACAATTGTCGCCGCATAGGGCAAATCGACATCCCCAACTGCCGCTTCATCAAGTTTTACGGTGGCTATGCCTATGTGACAAGCTATGCCGGACCGGTGCAGATCGACCCTAACTACAAACAACGCGGCTATGTTGCCAAAATCGACACGGCTACGTTGCAAGTTGTCGACACCTGCGTGGTGGGATTCCAGCCCGACCAGCTTGAGATAGCCGGAGGCAAGATATATGTGGCCAACTCAGGCGGATACATGGTGCCAAATTATGAGAACACCCTGTCGGTGATCGATTTGACCACTTTCCGTGAAGAGGAGCGCATTCCGGTGGCAATCAATCTGCTTGGAGTGGTGGCCGACCGTAGGGGGGTGCTATGGGTTACCTCTCGCGGCGACTATTACAACAATCCCAGCGACATCTATGCCTACGACACCCGCAAGCGGCGCATTGTGAAGCGCATGGACTGCCATGCAAGCAACTGCTGGCTCGACGGTGACTCGCTCTATGTGATAAGCAGCGAGTGGAGCTACATTTCGGGCGGCAATGCAAAGCCGCAGTACAAGATCATCAATGTGCAGTCGATGGAGGTTGTTGACACCTGTTTCATCTCCGACGGAACAAACGACCTTATCAAGATGCCTTATGGTGTGGCAGTCAATCCGTTTACCAAAGACATTATGGTGACCGACGCGAAAGACTATGTGAGCCCCGGCAGGCTCTATTGCTTCGGACGCGACGGACGCCTCAAGTGGGATGTGCGCACTGGCGACATCCCTGCCCACTTCGTGTTTCTCGGCGACAATGCCAACGAGAAGTAGGCACCGGCTTTTTTCTGTGGGAGGGGCTTTGCCTTTTTCTATTAAGGATAAACATAAACAAAACTATACGCGTTATGATGAAAAAACTCTTATTATCAGTAGTCTTTATGTGGGGGCTGACGTTGGTTGCCAATGCCGACAACTACCCATATATGGCCAAGGTGTATGACTTTCAGCCTGCACCCGGACAGTTTATAAACGCACTGCCTAACTATCTGCCTGGCAACACTAAAGAAGACATGATTGCCAAGGTGGAACAGCGCCTTGTGAAGTATTATGATGATGAGGACTCGGCTTGGGTCTACAATCCGAAGCAGCTGATCTCGCTTGGCGGCTATGGCGGTTACATCGTGTTTGGCTTCGACCATCCTGTGGTTAATGTGCCGGATGAGTATGATTTCAAAATAGAGGGCAATGCATTCCAGGCAGCATCGAGCTCCACAGCCGGAGGCAGCAGTGAGCCAGGCATAGTGATGGTGAGTCAAGACTTGAACCACAACGGCATCCCCGACGACCCGTGGTATGAGCTTGCTGGCAGTGAATACAACAACCCCCGCACCCAACACAACTATGTGATTACCTATTACCGCCCCGACGATGACAAGACGGCAACGCCTAGCAAGACGTCGCCTTACCTCAACGACACCACCTACATCCGCTGGACAAGCAACGATGCCATCAATCCCGACAGCGTGAAGGGCTATATGAGCCGCAACACTTTCCATAGCCAAAGCTACTGGCCTGAATGGCTCTCCGACTCGGTTACGCTCACTTTCAGCGGCACAAAACTGCCTTGTAACGCCACTGATGAGAGCGGCAACGGCTCTTATTGGGTGCAACGGTTCTATGATTGGGGGTATGTCGACAACCGTCCCAATTCGACAGATCCCGGCTTCAAAATCGATTGGGCAGTGGATGCCGACGGCAAGGCGGTGACTCTCGACCATGTCGACTTTATCAAGGTGTATTCTGCCGTTAACCAGTATTGCGGTTGGCTGGGAGAGACTTCGACCGAGGTAACCTCGGCTGAGGACCTTCATCCGCAGGCCTCGGGGATAGATGCAATCGCAGCCGATGCCTCATCGCTCATCATGCTGCGTTCCCGTGCCGGGAGCATATCGCTACGCAATTCTGGCGCAGCCGCACAGGCTGTGGTCTACTCGCTCGGCGGAGCGGCCGTCTCTCGCCTTACTATCCCTGAGGGTGACTCAAGTTTCGATTTGAGTGGCTTGGCTCATGGCGTGTATGTGCTTCGCACTTCGCATCAGGCCGTTAAGTTTGTGAGGTGAGACGTCGCTTCGATAGATAATTATAACGTCTTTTGCACGTCGGCTGGCAGTGTCACACTTGTTAAAGACTGTCAACCGACGGGCTTTTTTGTCCAATTTGGGTGGTCTGATTAATAAATATCGTTAAAGGAGCCGTAAAAGATAATGATTTGTTTTGTCGATAGGTGTAATTGTTGTAATTTTGTACCGGTTTTCATGGTATTAGTTTTAAGAATGGAACCTGAGATGACGTCGTGATGACGGGCTCAGGTTTCGGTTAAGTTAAAGGTTTATGTTAATGGTATTATTAGAAGGTTAATTTAGTTAGGCAATCCTGGACGTTGATGTCCAGGATTTCTGTTAGTATGGCTACCGCAAATCAATAACCATAGGTTTTCGTCGTCGTTTTCGCCTCTATTTTGGAACGCAATGGCTTTTTTTGTGAATTATTTGTAACTTTGCAAGTTACTTGCCTAGGTGTGCTCTTGTGGCTGCCGAGGCTGAAAACGGATTTATTAAGAAAACGGCAAAACACAATATCAATATGACAAAAAAGACTGAACAGGAACTCGGATTCAAGCGCGATGTACTCGATTATGATGCCATTCGCAAGCTGATTCCCGCCCTCGACGGCCATCCGCGCCTCGTGGCCACTCTCATGCGGTGGCTCAACGTCGACAAGGTGAACTGGATTCACGACCACAACTGCGATACTCCTGGGGTTCCGTTCACCAAGGGACTGCTTAACGACTTGAACCTGACGCTCGATATCCGTAACCGCGAGGTGCTTGAGCATCTGCCCGAAGGGGGCTTTATCACGGTGAGCAACCACCCATTTGGCGCGCTCGACGGAATTGCGCTCATCAGGATGGTGGGGGAGTACCGTCCCGATTTCAAGGTGATGGTCAATATGATTCTCAACCACATCGGAGCCATGAGGAGCAACTTCATTGATGTGGATGCTCTTGCCAGCAACGACCCTGCCAAGCGTGCCGTCTCGATGCGTGGCATTGCCACAGCCATGCGCCACGTCAAGGAGGGGCATCCGCTTGGCTTTTTTCCCGCCGGTGCCGTGTCGAAGTTCACTTGGGGGTTGCGTATCGAAGACCGCGAATGGCAGCCTTCCATCATGCGCATCATCGCAAAAATGAATGTGCCGGTGATCCCTATCTACTTCCATGGCCACAACAGTCTGGTGTTTACCTTGCTGGGCATGATTGACTGGAGGCTGCGCACCCTGCGCCTGCCCACCGAGGTGTTCCGTAAGCACGACCAGACGATGCGCGTGAGCATTGGCAATCCTGTCACTCCCGCCGAAATGGCGGCTTATGACACTCCCGAGGCTCTTGGACGATTCCTTAAACAACGCACTTATTCAATGAAAAAATGGCAGAACAGATAATTCCGGCCGGAATAGTATCGGCCATGAACAGGTTCTCGGTGGTCGGCAAGTCGCCGGCTCTTGTCGAGGCGGTAGACCGCGCCATAAAGGTGGCACCTTACGATTTGGCGGTGCTCGTGGTGGGTGAGAGCGGTGTGGGCAAGGAGTTCTTCCCCAAAATCGTGCACCAGTATAGCCCGCGTAAGCATAAGAAATATATTGCCGTCAACTGTGGGGCAATTCCCGAGGGCACTATCGACAGCGAACTTTTCGGCCACGAGAAGGGATCGTTCACGGGGGCCATAGCCGAGCACAAGGGCTATTTCGAGGAGGCCGACGGCGGAACCATCTTCCTCGATGAGGTGGCCGAGATGCCGCTCACCACTCAGGCCAAACTGCTGCGTGTGCTTGAGAGCGGTGAGTATCTGCGCTTGGGCTCGTCGGAGGTGCGCCGTACCAACATACGCGTGGTGGCCGCCACCAACAAGGACCTGCCGCACGAAGTGCGCGAGGGACGCTTCCGCGAAGACCTCTACTATCGCCTGTCGACGGTGATAATCCATGTGCCGCCGTTGCGCGACCGCGGCACCGACATGCTGCTGCTTGCCCGCAAGTTCACCCACACGTTTGCCCACGACAAATGCACCCCTCCCGTCGAGTTCGACGACTCGGCGCGCAAGGCCATCATGAACTATCGCTGGCCGGGCAATGTGCGCCAAATGAAAAATGTGATGGAGCAGATAGCTCTTTTTGAGGCCGGCAATAAGGTGGATGCCTCTAAGGTGGAGAGCTACTTGCCCACCACCACCGAGGTGCTTCCCGCCACGGCGTCACGTGCAAAGTATGACTACACGACCGACCGCGACATGCTTTTCGGCCTCATCAACCAGATGCAATATGAGATCGCCAACCTCAAGGCTATGATCGCCAATGCCGCCCAGCAGCACCATGTGCACATCAGCGGCGATGTGGCCGAGTTGCGCCGCCAGTCGTCGACGGCGCTGGTTAAGAGCTCCAATTCGGGCTTGCGCATCGGCGGCGATACGTTCACCCCACCGCAGCGCGATGGCTCGGTGGCAGCCGGCAGCGTGCACTATGTCAAAGCAACTGATGTCGAGGCCGATGAGGAGCAGCCGGCAATCGAGGTGCACGAGGTCAAGGCCCGGGAGGACAGGCACCGTCAGGATGAGGTGAAATCGCTGAGCGACATCGAGCGCGACACCATCATCGGGACCCTTGAACGCAACGGCGGCCGCCGCAAGAAGACGGCCCGCGAGCTCAACATATCGGAACGCACCCTCTACCGCAAGATCAAGCAGTATGGCCTTGACTCGCGCAGCACACGTGCCGCCGATGAGCCTGACGACGTCGACTGATTTCCTCTTTGCCATCAATCATACTCATTTGATATGCTAAATCTCAATCACACGCTAAGACGCATCATTGCCATGGTGGCAGTGGTTATCATAGCACAGGCTTGCTCCATAAAATATACTTTCAACGGAGCATCGATCGATTATTCTAAATACAAGACGGTGTCGTTCAGTGACTTCCCGATTAGGGCCGCTCTGGTGTATCCGCCGCTGCAACAGCTTTTCGAGAACAAGATTACCGACATGGTGACCCAGCAGACGCGGTTGCGGGTGGTCGACGGCAACAACAGTGACTTGCGCCTCGAGGGCGAGATCACAGGCTACACGCTCACGCCGCAGTCGGTGGGCGAGAACGCCTATGCAAGCCAGACTCGCCTTACCATAACCGTGCGGGTGAAGTATATCAACAACAAGGAGCCGGCTCTGTCGACGGAACAGACTTTCTCGGCCTACCGCGACTTCGACAGCAACCTGATGCTCAGCGATGTGCAAGACGACTTGTGCACACAAATCTGTGGCGACCTCACCGATTTGATTTTCAACGCCACCTTCGGCAACTGGTAAGGCTCGCGCGCTCTATGTCACGACAATCTCTCAGCTCATGGATATTCTAAATGACACACTAAATATAATATCGCACTCGGTGCAGCCCACAGCTGAATGGCTCGGGGAGGCCAATGACCGATACCCGTTTTTTATGCTGCCTGCCATGCTGCACCTTGAGTGCCACGGTATCGACTCCGACCCCGACTTGCTCGTGCGGCTCGCAATCGCATGGCCCGACCGCAAGAGCCTCGCCATGAGGCTTGGCGTCAATGCATCGGTCTTTGCATCGTTCTATCCGGCACAGGCATCTGAAGCCACTCCCGACACCGACACCACCATCGACCGCTTTCTTGACAACTACGGCCACACCAGCGACAAGGAGATCGAGGCTCTCAACAAGGCCATTTTCAATCCCACGCCCGACTATGCCGACATCCTTGCCGCACAGGAGCGCACACACCGTCAGCAGGCTGGTGCCGACGACGGCCTCGGAGCCGACGACCGCATGATCAACGACTTCATCGAGCAGTCGCGCCAGAAGAAACGCGAGGCCGTGGCGGCGGTCCCCACATCGCAGCATGTCGACCCCGCAGCGGCCGCCGCAGTGGCGCATCTGCCCATTGCCGAGCCGTCCAGCCCAGA
>CAVIEK010000049.1:0-16030 GCA_963641805.1 Bacteroides fragilis | reverse complement strand
GTCGAAAGCCGGCTCTCTGTCGGCGCTCATCACTGCAAGTGAGAAAAACTCGGTGACCTCCCTGACCGTGAGCGGCACTCTCAATGGCGACGATGTGCTCTACATAAGGGAAATGGCCGGGCAGGATGTGGAGGGCAATGCCACTGATGGCACCCTCACCGAACTCAACCTTGCCGGTGTAACGCTCACCGACGGCGGTGCCGCCTATTACAAGGACTCTTGGAGCAGTTACTACACTGCCACAAGTTATGATGTGAATGAGGATGAGGACGAGTATTACTGCACCGACCTGTCGTATGCGTTCTCAGGTACCGGCCTTAAGAAAGTGGTGTGGCCAAGCACCATGTGGGAAGTGGGCACCGACGCCCTGTCGTATTGCACCGGCCTCACGTCGTTCACGCTTGGCAGCTCCACCAACGAGATCAAGAGCCGCGCGTTCTATGGGTGTACTGGTTTGGCGGCCATCGAACTGAGTGAGAAAATCCTCTATGTCGACGACTATGCTTTTGCCGGTTGCACCAGTCTGAAGTCGATAGTCCTGCCGGAGGAGGTGGAGACCATATACCGTAACACATTTGATGGGTGCAAGGCACTAGAGAGTGTCACCCTTGGCAGCAAGGTGAGCGACATTCGCGAGAAGGCATTCAGCGGATGCACATCGCTCAAGTCGATAGTCCTGCCCGAGGCGTTGACCAAACTCGGCGACAATGTATTCGACGGATGCACATCGCTGGCATCAATCACACTCCCAAAGAAATTGCGCACTATTGGCACTGCCGTGTTTGACGGCTGTACCAGTCTCAGCTCGATCGACGTGGCTTCGGGCAACAGCTACTACACTTCGGTCGACGGTGTGCTCTATAATAAGGCAAAGACGGTGCTTAAGGTATGCCCGGTGGCCAAGAGTGGGCAGTATGCCGTGCCTGAGGGTACTGAGGAAATCGAGGAGACAGCCTTCGGCCGTTGCTCGGCGCTTACTGCCATTACGTTGCCGTCGACGCTGACCACCATCGGCGATGAGGCTTTTTATAGATGCACGGGCATTACCTCACTGGTGATGCCAAACTCTGTTACATCCATCGGAGAAAATGCCTTCTATCGTTGCTCGGCGCTTAAGAGTGTGACGTTGGGGTCGGGCATGACTCAGATTGGGGAAAGTACGTTCTATTACTGCATCGGTCTTGAGAGTATCACAGTGCCCGAGGGGTATACAGCTCTTGGCTACGAGGCCTTTGCCGGATGTTCGGCTCTTAGGAGCGTCGACTTGCCGAGCACTGTTTCAGCCATTGGAGCCGAGGCGTTCAGCGGATGCTCAAGCCTTGAGAAAGTGACTGCACGCATGGCATCTCCAGTTACAATCAGTGCCGATGTGTTTGAGGATGTCGATGTGGCATCGTGCCGTCTCTATGTGCCTGAGGCTAGTGTGAGCTTGTATAAGGCTGATGCGCAATGGGGCAAGTTTGCTGCTGTTGAGGCTATTGCTGCCACTGGTGTCACTGGAGCCGAGGCGCATGAGGTCAAGGTTGTCGTTGTTGGCGGCGTGCTCCATGTAGCTGGCGAAGCCGACCGTGTGGATGTTTACACCTTGGCCGGCAGTCTTGTCTATAGTGGCATGAGTCATGTTGTGGATTTGCCGCAACGTGGTGTGTATGTCGTGGTGGCCGGTGGCATGACTGCGAAAGTGGTCTATTGACGGGCATTCCTGTCACACGCACACACAAACCGTAACAAAAGCCCCCGGAGCGAATCCCGGGGGCTTTGTTTTACGTGTTGATATGTGTGTTGCTGCCGGTAGGCCGGCTGCAAGACTTTACTTCTTTTTGGCAGCTTTCTTATTGTGTGTGTCGCATGCTTTTTTAGCAGTCGGTCTTGAGGCTTTTGGAAGTGCGGCCAGACGTAACACCATGGCCGATCGGGCCGGCAGATAAAGTCTGAGCCACCCGAGGCCTGCGCTATCATAGAGCGGGTCGGGTAGGGTGAAATGCTTCACTGTCTCGTCGATGTTTCCGTAACCGCCATATCGTGGGCTGTCGGTATCAATCACTCCGTCATATTCGCCGGCAGGAGCAAGAATTCCGTAGTCGTCAAACGATTTGACCGGGTTGAAGTTGAACACAAATACCAAGTTGCCGCGCATGAACGCCAGCACCTGATCGTCGTCCTTGTCCCACAGTTTCTGCACAGGCTTCTTTTGGAAGTTGTGCACCGAGCCTATGAGGTGTATCATGTCGTTGTCCCAGTTGTTGAGATACTGATACTTGAGGTCGGTGCGGTCCACAAGGCTCCATTGCCTCCGGGCATACTTGTAGCTCCATCCGTTGCCCTCCCGCGGGAAGTCGATCCATTCGGGATGTCCCCATTCGTTGCCCATGAAATTCAGGTAGCCGCCGTTGATTGTGGCAGCGGTCACGAGTCTTATCATCTTGTGCAGGGCCATTCCGCGGTCGACCACGGCATCGTTGTCGCCCACCATCATGTGCCAGTACATTTCTTTGTCGATGAGGCGGAATATGATGGTCTTGTCGCCCACAAGGGCCTGATCATGACTCTCGGCATAGCTGATGGTCTTCTCGTCGGCGCGGCGGTTGGTTAGCTCCCAGAATATCGATGTGGGTTTCCAATCCTCGTCGCGACGCTCTTTTATGGTCTTTATCCAATAGTCGGGAATGCCCATTGCCATGCGGTAGTCGAAGCCTATGCCGCCGTCTTTGAACTTGCGGGCAAGGCCGGGCATCCCGCTCATCTCCTCGGCGATGCTTATGGCATGTGGCTTCACTTCGTGGATAAGGATGTTGGCAAGGGTAAGGTAGGTGATGGCGTTGGTGTCCTGACCACCGTTGTAGTAGTCATCGTAGCTGCCGAAGGCTTGTCCGAGACCGTGGTTGTAATAGAGCATCGACGTCACACCGTCGAAGCGGAACCCGTCGAAGCCGTATTCTGTGAGCCAGAACTTGCAGTTGCTGAGCAGGAAGTTGAGCACTTCGTTCTTGCCGTAGTCGAAGCACAGCGAGTCCCATGCCGGATGCTCGCGCCGGGAGTCTCCGTAGAAATATTGGTTGTAGCTTCCGTCGAATCGTCCCAAGCCCTCAATCTCGTTTTTAACCGCATGTGAGTGCACGATGTCCATTATCACCGCAATGCCGCGCGAGTGGGCGTCGTCAATGAGCCGTCGCAGGTCGTCGGGGGTGCCGAAGCGGCTTGACGCCGCGTAGAAACTCGACACGTGGTAGCCGAAAGAGCCATAGTAAGGGTGCTCCTGGATGGCCATGATTTGGATCGCATTGTAGCCGCCGGCGGCAATGCGCGGCAACACTTGTGTGCGGAATTCCTCGTAGGTGCCCACATCCTCCTTGTCTTCGGCCATGCCTATGTGGCACTCGTAGATGAGCAGCGGTGATGTGTTGGGTTTGAAGTTGGATGTCTTGAGCCGGTAGGGCTTGTCAGGATTCCATACCTGTGCCGAGAATATGCCTGTGGCCTTGTCTTGCACCACCCGTGTGGCATATGCCGGAATGCGTTCGCCCATGCCACCGTCCCAATAGATGTGGAGCTTGAACAGGTCGCCGTGGTGCAGCGCATGTTCGGGCAGCTCCACCTCCCAGTTGCCATTGTCTCCGGGTAGCCTCTTCAGCTCATAGTGTATGCACTCTTTCCAGTCGCTGAAGTCGCCCACCATCACTATGCGGCAGGCGTTTGGCGCCCACTCGCGCATCACCCACCCGACATCTGTGCGGTGCAGACCGTAATAGTTGTAGGCATTGGCCCAGTCGCTGAGCGACCCGTGGCCTTGTGTGAGTTCAGTGAGTTTTTTAATGGCATCGGCGTGGCGGCCTGCGATGGCTGGCTCGTAGGGGGCTAGCCATGGGTCGTCTTTGATGATGCGGAGTGTGGATGATTTTTTCATGTCGTGTGAGTGGAGTGAGATTCAAATAGCGGTGACGTGCTGTCACTCATATATTATATGTGTGCAAAGATAATTAGCTTTGGCGTAAAAATGAAATGAATGGTTGTGGCGGTCGCGTTAAAAAAAGTAGTCGGAGGTGACATTTGTGAGCCACCGTTTGTCGCTATGATGTGAAACTTTTTATTTTTTGGAATCGTGATTCTGTGTTGCAGCTATCGTTTTTTACGATAGCAAATAGCCTCTAAAACTTACTGAGGCAACCGTGACCAAAATATTGAGGGATAAAACTTGGATAAAAAGGCGGTTGTTATTATTTTTGCCGATAGCAGGTGCGACAGTCAATCGCAATTGATAATAACTGCTATCGCAACAAACAATTGAAAACGTTGCTCAGCGGCTTTTGTGCGATTGTAACTTTGCTGTCAGAAAAAGGAAATTTAGATTTTAAGACAGCTTTGATTATGATTGACGTAAAGACTTTATGGATTTTGATAGTGGGAATTACGGTGGTGGCCCTTATGCTTCGCGAAATTTACCATTTCGGTCATAAACACGGACGCCTCAAGCCGATAGAATATGACAAGGAAGCGGCTCTATTTGCCGATGACGACGCAATCGACGGTGATGATTGACATCTCCCTCTCATCATTATCTCGCTGAGGATGCGGCTGTCGTTTGGGGCGGCTGCGGCAAAGACAAAAACTGAATGATATGGAACTACGGCAATTACGTTATTTTTTGAAAACGGCCGAGCTGCTCAACTTCTCAGAGGCGGCGCGGTCGCTTTGTGTGACCCAGAGCACGCTCTCTCAGCAAATCAAGCAACTTGAGAACGAATTCGGCGTACAGCTCTTCGAGCGAAACAGTCATGAAGTGTCGCTCACCGAAAGTGGCCAGGAGCTTATGCCGTTTGCGGTCAAGACGCTTTCGGCCAGTGAGGCGTGCAGCCAGCACATGCTCGACTTGAAAAATATTGTGACCGGAACGCTCAACATCGGCGTCACCTACTCGTTCAGCCCTATGCTCAGCGAGACACTGCTCACCTTCATCAAGCAGTATCCCGAGATAAAGTTACGCATATTTTACAATCCCATGGAGGAACTGCTTGAGCTGCTTGAAAAGCGCGTAATCGACTTTGTCCTCGCTTTTAAGCCGGCACGTCACTACCCGCACATTGAGTCACACGTGCTTTTCGACAACCACCTGTCGGTGATTGTGGCAAAGAACCATCCTCTCGCAGGACGCGACAAGATTACTCTTGCCGAGCTGCAGGACTATGACCTTGTGCTCCCGAGCCGCGGACTTCAGGCCCGCAACGCCTTCGAGAAGATGATACAGGGTCGCGACCTCGATTTCAAGACCAACATCGAGCTTAACGAGGTGAACATCCTGCTCAAGGTGATACGTGAGGGACGGCTTGCCACCATATTGAGCGAGGCTACCATTATGGGAGAGTCGGGGGTCACTGCGGTGCATCTCGATGTGCCCAACGAGGAGAATACCATGGAGGGATGTATCCATGTGCTCAAAGACAGCTATATTAAGAATTCGGCGCGCGAGTTCATGCGCATGTTGCGTGACAGCGACGCTATTCGCTTGAGGTCGTTTGAGTGGATAGGTTAGACCATTCCATTTATTGATAATATGAGGCGGAGCCCTTTGCTCACGCAGGACCGCCTTATTCAGCCCCAAAATTATAATAGGGATTTTTTAGACTGTGAAGGAGGGTGTGTCAAAACTGGCGCATCCTCTTTTTGCTCGTTGTGGGGTAATGCGAAGAAGAGTATATAAAAAAACGACGGTGGGATAAGGTTTGAATCCCACCGCCTAAACCAACAAACTTAATGATGGTATTATTAAAATGAAGGTCAGTTAGTTCTTTCTTAGTAAAAAAATGAAAGTTCCAAAATTATGCAGTGAAGTTACGCATTTATTGCCAATAAGGAAAGCCGTTTTAGACAAAAAGCGAAAATTCACCGACAAAAGCCCTTATTTTCGATAGCGGTTGATGCATCTGACTGTTATTCTCAGTCCGGTGTAGGATAGCAGTATGCCTATCTTGTTCTTGAGTCTGACGTGCCTGTCGGTAAGGCACTGCCATCTCAGTTGCCTTATCACCCTCCAGCACCGTTCCACAATGGGCTTGCATTCGGCTGTGTGCACTGGCGCTATGCGCAGCAGGTTGAAATGGGCGCTCAGCCTCCGGCTCTGCACGGCGCGTACGTGTTGTGGGGCTTCGGCCATCGTCCGTTCGAGCAGGTTGTCGAGAATGTTGAGCACGTCGGTGCGCTTGTGGCTGTAATGCCCAGTGATGCTGCCAGGGCGTTGCATGTAGCAGTAGGTGACGGCACTGGTGTGGGCCACTGCCGATGCTTGGCGCACTAGGTCGTAGGCAACGGCCAAGTCTTCATAAAGCAATCCCTTGGGATAGCGTAGGTGGCCGAATAGCCGCGACTTGTAGAGGTGGCTGCACGCCGAGCATGATAGCGTGCGCTGATAGAATATGTGGTCGATGGCCTTATCGGGGGTGTATGTGGACACTTGGCCGTTGCAGTTGCCGGTGTGGCAGTCGCAACCTTCATTGAAGGTCTTCTGCCGTCCTTCCACAATGTCGGCTTCGGTGGCTTGCATCACAGCAAGCAGTGTGGCAAGGGCTTGGTGTGGCAAGTAGTCGTCGCTGTCTACAAAGGTGAGCAGCTCGCCGTTGGCCGCATCGATTCCCGCGTTGCGCGCGTCAGAGAGTCCGCCGTTGGCTTTGTGTACCACTCGTGTGCGGCTGTCGGTTTCGGCCAGTTGGTCACACAAGGCGCCGGTGCCGTCGGTACTGCCGTCATCCACCAGTATCACCTCGAGGCTGGCGTAGCTCTGTCCGGCGATGCTTGCAAAGCAACGCTCAAGGTAGGGCTCCACATTGAAGCAGGGCACTATTACCGATATCAGGGGCTGTGGTGTGTGTGCCGTATTCATGACTGTCGGCAAATATAGCGCATTTTCCATCATCCCGCAAATCAACGCCCCTTACCTATGTTGTGCTGTGGCCGCTTCGGGCGGGGCGCTGGATAATAACAATCTAAAAGGAATATTGGTGTATAAAAATGCAAATTGGTGGCTTGTGATTGTGTGTTTTCGTTTTTTTGTTATTAACTTTGCATCCGAAAAAGATTGTAACAGGCGAAACAGGCTTAGCCGCTCGCCTCACCTATCGCAAAGTGAAGAATAAAAAAGACAGAATACAACTCATCACAGAGTTGATACAGAACAATTGCATAGGCAGCCAGAATGAGCTATCGAAAATGCTGCGTGAGCGTGGGTTCAATGTGACTCAGGCCACCCTCTCGCGCGACTTGAAGATGCTGCGCATCACCAAGATGGCCAACGACAGCGGCAACTACATGTATATCATTCCGGCCGGCAATGAAATTCAGGACTCACTGCTGAGAAGCGGTCAAAGTTCAATCACAGCCAGCCAAAAGGTGGGCTTCGTGTCGATAGAATTCTCGGGCAATATCGCCATCATCAAGACGCGCAACGGCTACGCCGCCGGTGTGGCTTACGACATCGACATGAGTAGGGTGCCTGAGGTGATGGGCACAATCGCAGGCGCCGACACCGTGTTTGCCGTGCTACGGGAAGGAGTGTCGCGACGACGCGCGCTCGAAGTGTTCGCGCGTTTTATTCCTATTCAAAATCTGGTCGAGGGCGGTAATAATGAAGAGTGATACCGCTGTGTGTCGCATCCATAGCGTGAAGCGGCGACGCCCCATCGGGCACCACGGCCATCAAGCCAATCCAAGCAACCCATACTTATTTACGATAACAACCGCGTTTGCCGACAGGCAAGGGACGCGGGCAATTTACAACAAAGGCACATGATTATGTGCGATGCGGAATGTGGCGCGCCAATCCAAGGGAATCAACGACTATGATGTGGCCCCTTCTGCAAAAAAAGCTTCAGATTTAAAGAAAAATGATAGACGTCAACGAAATTGAAATTGTAGTGGCCGGAGTCGATCATGTGAAATACATCGACGAGATTCTGAAAACCATGAGCGATGCCGCCAAAGTGCGCGGCACAGGTATAGCAAAGCGCACCCACGCCTATGTGGAGAAGGTGATGCTCGAGCGTAAAGCCGTGCTTGCCCTTTACCATGGGCGTTTTGCCGGTTTCAGCTATATCGAGAGTTGGGATCATAAGCTCTTTGTGACCAACTCGGGTCTCATCGTGCATCCCGACTTCAGGGGCATAGGCGTGGCATCACGCATCAAGCGGCGCGTGTTTGCTCTGGCGCGCCAGCGATACCCGCAGGCCAAGGTGTTCAGCCTCACTACTGGTGCTGCCGTGCTCAACATGAACAACAAGCTCGGTTTCAAGCCGGTGACATTTGCTTCGCTGACGGCCGACAAGGATTTCTGGAAGGGCTGCGAGAGCTGTGTGAACTACGATATACTGCAGCGCAATGGCGGCGAGAAGTGCTTGTGCACAGCTCTTCTCTATGATCCTGCCGACCACCCCGATGACGCTAATATAATTAATGAAATAATGGACGAGAACAGCAAAAAACAACGTGAGAAAGTGGTGCTCGCCTTCAGCGGCGGACTCGACACTTCATTCTGTGTGAAATATCTGAGCGAGGATTGCGGCTACGATGTGTATACGGCAATCGCCAACACCGGCGGCTTCGGCCCCGAGGAGCTTGAGCAGATACGTAAGCGCGCACTCCAGTTGGGTGCCGTGGAACACGCCTCGATCGACATCACCCAAGAGTATTACGACAAGAGCATAAAATACATGGTAATGGGCAATGTGCTGCGCAATGGCTGCTATCCTATCTCGGTGAGCTCCGAGCGTATGTTCCAGGCCATAGCTATCATCAATTATGCCAAGAAGATCGGTGCCAAGTATGTGGCACACGGTAGCACAGGGGCCGGAAACGACCAGATACGCTTCGACCTCACGTTCCAGGTGCTCGCGCCCGAAATCGAGATCATTACTCCTACCCGCGACCTCTCGCTTACCCGCGACTATGAGATCGACTACCTTAAGAAGCATGGCTTTGAGGCCGATTTCACTAAGATGGCCTACAGTTACAACAAGGGGCTTTGGGGCACAAGCATCTGCGGCAAGGAGACCCTGGTTAGCAACGAGACTCTGCCCGATGAGGCTTATCCTACCAAGATGACAGCAACTGCCGACCGCCGCATCAGCATCGACTTCACCAAGGGCGAGATTTCGGCAGTCGACGGCAAGGAGTTCTCCGACAAGGTGGCCGCCATCCAATATCTGGAGCAGATTACCGGCCCGTACGCCATTGGCCGCGACATAAATCTGGGCGACACCATCATAGGCATCAAGGGTAGGGTAGGCTTCGAGGCCGGAGCTCCGCTCCTCATCATAGCCGCCCACAAGATGCTTGAGAAATTCACACTCACCAAGTGGCAGCAATACTGGAAAGAGCAGCTTGGACAGTGGTATGGAATGTTCTTCCACGAGAGCTATTACCTTGAGCCTGTGATGCGCGACATTGAGGCTTACCTCACCGAGAGCCAGCGCAATGTCACCGGCCGCGTGCTCGTCGACCTCAAGCCTTACCGCTATGAGCTGGTGGGTGTGGAGAGCGACTACGACCTGAGCAAGACAAACTTCGGCGAATATGGCGAGATGAACAAGGCCTGGACCGCCGACGACGTGAAGGGCTTCACGAAAATCTATGCCAACCCGCTCAAGGTTTACCACTACAATCAGGCTAAAAACGGCAAGAAGTTTGAGTTATGATTAAGGTAGGCATAATAGGTGGAGCCGGTTACACTGCCGGCGAGCTCATCAGAATCCTTGTGAACCACCCCGACGTGGAAATCTTGTGGGTGAACAGCACAAGCAATGCCGGCAATCGTGTCGACAGTGTGCACCAGGGCCTTATTGGCGAGTGTGACTTGTGCTTCACTTCTGAGTTCCCGTTTGGCGACATTGACGTCTTGTTCTTGTGCACTCCGCACGGATTCTCGCGCCCGTTCCTCGAGGATCATAAAGCCGAGATTCCTGACGGGTTGCGCATTATCGACCTCTCGCAGGACTTCCGCATCGAAGACGGCACACACGATTTCGTCTATGGTCTCCCCGAGCTTAACCGCCGCCGTCTGGTGCATGACTGCATCCATGTGGCCAACCCCGGCTGTTTTGCCACCGCCATCCAACTCGCATTGCTGCCGCTGGCCAAAAATCTGCTGCTCAATGCCGATGTGCACGTCAATGCCATCACAGGTAGCACCGGTGCGGGCGTGAAACCGAAGCCCACAGCCCATTTCTCGTGGCGCAGCGGTAATGTGTCGATTTATAAGCCTTTCCGCCATCAGCACCTTGCCGAAATCAAGCAGTCGCTATCGCAGCTGCAGCAGAGCTTCAAGGCCGACATCGATTTCATTCCGGTGCGTGGCCCATTTGCCCGCGGCATTTTCGCGTCGCTCTACCTTGACTGCCCTGTGGGGCTTAACGAGGTGCGAGGACTCTATGACGATTACTATAGCGACCATAATTTCACCTTTGTCACCGACAAGGAAGTCGACCTCAAAGACGTGGTCAACACCAACAAGTGCCTCATTCACCTCGATAAGATCGATGGCAAGCTGCTTATAACCTCGGTGATCGACAATCTCATCAAGGGCGCGAGCGGAACGGCAGTCCACAACATGAATCTGCTCTTCGGTCTGCACGAGCGCGTGGGGCTCATGCTCAAGCCGTCGGCATTCTGACAACCGAATTTCCTATTAACTCTCAAAATAAAGTGAGACAGAAAAAATGAAACTGTTCGACGTTTATCCATTATATGATATCGAGATAGTGCGCGGTCGCGGCTGTTACACCTACGACACCGCCGGCACCGAGTATCTCGACCTTTATGGTGGCCATGCCGTGATTTCGGTGGGGCACAGCCATCCGCATTACGTGGAGGCAATCATCAACCAGGCCAAAAACCTGGTGTTCTACAGCAACTCTGTGATCAACTCGCTGCAGCAGCGTCTGGCCGACAAGCTCGGCCGTGCATCTGGCTACGACGACTATCAGCTGTTCTTGGTCAACTCAGGTGCCGAGGCCAACGAGAATGCACTCAAACTTGCATCGTTCCACACCGGCAAAAAGCGCGTGATCGCTTTCGGCAAGGCCTTCCACGGCCGCACCTCGCTTGCCGTTGAGGCTACCGACAATCCTAAGATCAAGGCTCCGTCAAATGTGAGCGGCAATGTCACCTTTGTGCCGTTCGGCGACATCGAGGCCGTTAAGGCCGAGATTGCCAAAGGAGACGTGGCCGCCGTCATAATCGAAGGCATACAGGGCGTGGGCGGAATAGTGATTCCGTCCGATGACTTCCTTCGCCAGTTGCGTCAGGTCACAGCCGACAATGGTGTCGTACTCGTGCTTGATGAGATTCAGAGCGGATATGGCCGCACCGGCAAGTTCTTCGCCCATCAATATTCGGGAATTCGTCCCGACATTATAACAGTGGCCAAGGGTATCGCCAACGGATATCCTATGTCGGGACTTCTCATAAGCCCTGACTTCAAGCCGGTATATGGCCAGCTCGGCACTACATTCGGAGGCAACCATTTGGGCTGTGCTGCCGCCTGTGCCGTACTCGACATTTTCGAGAGCGAGAATCTGGTGGAGAATGCCCGTGTCGTGGGCGAGCACCTCATGGCCAGGCTTAAGGATATTCCGCAGATCAAGGAAGTGCGCGGCCGTGGCTTGATGATAGGCATGGAGTTCGATTTCCCTGTTAAGGAACTGCGCTCGCGTCTCATCCATGAGCAGCATGTGTTCACCGGAGCGAGCGGCACAAATGTGCTGCGCCTGCTCCCTCCGTTGGTGCTCACCATAGCCCAGGCCGATGAATTCATCGCGCGCCTCAAAAAACTGCTCTGATTTACATCTTTCGTAGGGAAATCTTCATATCAGTAAGCTATATTAGAACACCGGAAGTCGGCACAATCTCAAAAGGGTGCCAGTTTCCGGTGTCCTTATGTCAAAAGGTGGCATGCTGCTTGCATCTATGCCGCCAGATAAGCACCACATAGTCAATATTGTGGAGCGAGGCTGTGGACCTCGGCCGATGAGTGCCGGCTATGATTCTCGGTTCTGCGTTAATTGGTTGTGCAATAGGTTGTTGCACTCAGTATGACTTGCGCCCGATATTGTGGGCAAAACCGCGCCCAAAGCCTTGTGGGCATTGAGTTTGAGAGGTGTAGACAAAAACGGCTAGTAAATATTTTTGACCTTGAAGAATTTGTAGTATATTTGCAAACTGTAAATTATATTTGCGCGAAAAACAATAAAAATAACAAATAATAATTAACAAATGCAAACCAAAGGTTTTATCAGAGTCATTACCATTCTGCTGATCCTTATCTGTGCATTCTACCTCTCGTTCTCGTTTGTGACATATCACTACAACAGCATCGCAGAGCAGAAGGCACTCGTTGCTGCCGGCATCAAAACCGCCGACATGTCGAACGACAAGTACAGAACAGCCTACAATGAGTATATCGACTCAATCGCTAAGCAAAAGGTGTACATGGGCTACACCTTCCAGGAAGTCCGCGAGAAGGAACTTGGCCTCGGCCTTGACCTGAAGGGCGGTATGAATGTAACTCTTCAGATTTCGGTGCCCGACATCTTGCGCGCGCTCTCCAATGAGAATCCCGACAAGAAATTCAATGATGCAATCGCAGCCGTGGAAAAGAACCGCAGTGCCCAAGAGGACTTTGTGGCATCGTTCTGCGCTGAATACAAGAAACTCGCACCCGAAGGCAGCCTTGCACAGATCTTCCGCAACGTGGAGCAGGTGAAGGCCAAGCCGGGCGCAACCGACGCCCAGGTTGAGAGCATCCTCAAGAAGGAAGTCGACGACATGGTGGAGAACTCCTACAAGGTGCTCCGCACCCGTATCGACCGCTTCGGTGTGGTTGCCCCCAATATCCAGAAGCTCCAAAGTACAGGCCGAATCCTGCTTGAGCTTCCGGGTATCAAGGAACCACAACGTGTGCGCAAGCTCCTTCAGGGAACCGCCAACCTCGAATTTTATCAGACTTATAAGCTGAGCGAGATAAGCAACGACATCAACAACTTGAGCGCAGCCACCGTCAACGGTGTGGCTCCCGCAGCAGCCGACTCCACCGTGGCAGCTGCCGACAGCGCCAAGAAAGAGCAGCCTGCAGCCGCTGCCGCCAAGAAAGCCGCAGCCCGTCCGCTCGTGGCTCTCATCAACGCCCAGCAGCTCAACCCGGCTTCGCCCGTTGTCGGTATGGTTGATGTGAAAGACACAGCCGCTGTCAATGAGATTATCCACTCGCAAGTGGCTAAGCAGTATCTTCCCACCGACCTCAAACTTTGCTGGACTGTGAAGGCAGCCGACGAAGGCGGCCGCATGTTCCAACTTGTAGCTCTGCGCACAGTTCAAGGCAAACCGGTGCTCACCGGCGACGTTGTGACCGATGCAACCAGCGAGTTTGACAACTTGCAGGGCCAGGTGGTGTCGATGACAATGAACGACGAGGGCGCCCGCCAGTGGTCGCGTATCACAGGCCAGAACCTCAACCGGGCCATTGCCATCGTGCTCGATGACCAAGTATATTCCTTCCCGAATGTCAACAGCCAAATCGATGGCGGACGCTCGCAGATTTCGGGTAATTTCACTCCCGAAGAGGCTAACGACCTTGCCAACGTGCTCGAGTCGGGTAAGATGGTGGCTCGCGTCAACATCGCCAGCGAGAGCGTGATTGGTCCGTCGCTCGGTCAAGAGGCCATCAACAAGGGTCTCGTGTCGTTTGCTGTGGCTCTTGTTCTGCTGATGATATTTATCGTTGGCGTTTATGGCTTCAAGGCCGGTAATATTGCCATCCTTGGCCTCGTGCTCAACCTCTTCTTCACATTCGGTATCCTTGCCTCGTTCCAGTCGGTGCTCACCCTGCCGGGTATCGCCGGTATCGTGCTCGCGCTCGGTATGGCAGTCGATGCCAACGTGCTCATCTTTGAGCGTTGCAAGGAAGAGCTCCGCGCCGGCAAGGGCATCAAGGCAGCAGTGGCCGATGGCTACAGCAACGCCTTCTCGGCAATCTTCGACTCCAACCTCACTTCGGTGATCACATCTATTATCCTTGCGTTCCTCGGCACCGGACCTATCCGCGGTTTCGCCATCACCACCATGATCGGTATCTGCTGCTCGTTCTTCACGGCAGTGTTTGCTACCCGTCTCGTGCTTGAGCATTTCGTCAACAAGGGCTCGTTCAATAATGTGACATTCACCACAAGCCTGAGCAAGAACCTCATGCAGAACGTGAATTTCGATTTCATGGGCAAAGCCAAGGCAGTGCGTTACATCGTGCTCGCCCTGATTGTAATCATAGTGGCAATGCTTGTGATTCCTGGACGCGGACTCAGCCGCGGCATCGATTTCTCGGGTGGCCGCAACTATGTGGTTCAATTCACTCACCCCGTCTCAACTGCACAGCTCCAAAGCGAGCTTGAAGGCCAGTTTGAGGGTGCCAACGTGTCGGTCATCACCATCGATAATGACACCAAGGTGCGCATCTCTACCAACTATATGATCGACAACACCGACACCAAGGTTGATGTCGACGAGATAATCATGCAGAAGCTTTACAAAGGCCTTAAGAGCGAAATCGGCAATATGGACTACAACGACTTCAGTGTCTCCAACGAGACAATCGGTGTGGTTTCGACCGAGCAGGTGGGCCCGAGCATCGCAAGCGACATGACTCGCGGCGCGGTACTTGCAGTGTTCTTCTCACTCATAGCAATGGCACTCTACATCCTGCTTCGTTTCCGCGACGTGGCATTCTCGGTGGGCGCTCTTGCCGCAGTGGCCTTCACTTCGTTCCTTGTGATTGGCTGCTACACGCTCCATGGTCTATTCCCATTCTCGATGGAGATTGACCAGACGTTTATCGCCGCAATCCTTACCGTGATCGGTTATCAGGTCAACGATACCGTGGTGGTATTCGACCGTGTGCGTGAGTACCGTCATCTTTATCCCAAGCGTGACGATGAGTACGACACATTCAACACTGCACTCTGCAGCACCTTGTCGCGTACAACCATCACCTCGTTTACCACATTCCTCGTGTTGCTTGTCATCTTCCTCCTCGGCGGTGAGAGCATCCGCAGCTTCATCTTCGCAATGATGCTCGGTGTGGTATTCGGTACGCTGGCTTCTCTGTTCGTCGCTTCTCCTGTGGCTTATGCTGTGTCGAAGCACCACGGAAAGAAAGCCTCCAAGGCTACAGTGGCTACTCCTAAAAAGAAGTAACCCACACATGATTCGCAAGTAATAATAAAACAAACGAATACATAAATCACGCGATGTCCGCCACTATGTAAAAGGCGGACATCGTTTTTTTTTATCACTGCCAAGCCGGCTCTAAAAACGGATTTTGTGCTATATTTGCACTATGAACGCAATAATAAAAAATATGATGACCCGGCGCAGCGTTCGCGGCTACAAGCCCGAAATGCCGCCCCAGGATGTCATCGACGAGATTATCAAGGCAGGCATGTATGCTCCTACGGGGAAGGGCCGTCAGTCGCCTAAAATAGTGTGCGTGACAAATAAGCAGGTGCGTGACCGGCTCATGGCAATGAATGCAGCCATCATGGGCGTTGACGCCGACCCGTTCTATGGAGCCCCAGTAGTGCTTGTAGTGCTCGCCGATCGCTCAGTGCCCACTTACCTGTATGACGGCTCGCTGGTGATGGGAAACCTGCTGAATGCAGCCCATGCGCTCGGTCTGGGCGCGATTTGGATTCATCGTGCCAAGCAGGAGTTTGACTCTCCCGAGGGCAAGGCTTTGCTCAAGGAGTGGGGCATCGAAGGTGACTATGAGGGCATAGGCCACTGTGTGGTGGGTTACCCGTTGAAGTCGCCGTCGGCACCGGCACCTCGCAAGCCCGACTATGTGCATTATGTGAAGTGACGCTCAAAAAAACGCCAGTGCACCGCACGTTATTCGCACCGCGAATTTCACAATGCCCGCCGAGCATATCCGCCTCGGCGGGCATTGCCGTTAAAAATAGGGGGCTTTATGTTGGCTTTTGCCATGTGCAGACAATTGCTGTGC
>CAVIEK010000048.1:10112-16057 GCA_963641805.1 Bacteroides fragilis | reverse complement strand
AATTACTAAACAGAGCAAAGGACTTCTTTATTGTTAACGACGCCAATTGCAACAAGAAAAACTTATATAGCACTGGGTACATCGGTAGAATTTAAAAAATGAGTAATTTTGCGGTATGGATATTACCCAAAACGAATTTGTGAAGCTGAATCTCCCGCCACAACAATTGAGATTGAAATTGGCAGGCAGCAAATATCAAGTATTTGACCAATTACGGCACAGATATGTGATTTTGACGCCCGAAGAATGGGTCCGGCAGAATTTTGTGTCGTTTTTGGCAACAAGCCGTAATTATCCATTGGCTCTTATGGCGAATGAGATCTCACTTATTCAAAACGGTATTAAGCGACGGTGCGACTCAATTGTTGCAGATAAAAACGGTAACACGATTGCAATTATTGAATATAAAGCCCCTTCAATAAACATAACCCAAAAGGTCTTTGACCAAATAGTGAGATATAACATGGTTATGAAGGCCAAGTTTTTAATCGTGTCCAACGGATTAATGCACTTTTGCTGCAAGATTGACTACACCGACAACAGTTACTCGTTCTTGCATGATATTCCCTATTATAATGAGCTTTTTTTGTAAATTTGCACTTTCTGTAACACCGTGTTCTCACAATAATTGCTGATATGGACATTCCTCAACACAACATTATTGAATCCGACTACTTAAGCAAACTTAATGACGCACAGCGCCTTGCAGTTACATACTGCGGAGGTCCGTCGCTCGTGATAGCCGGAGCAGGCTCGGGCAAAACGCGTGTACTCACCTATAAGATAGTGCATCTCATAAATTCGGGTGTAGCCCCCTACCGCATTTTAGCTCTGACGTTTACCAACAAAGCTGCCCGTGAAATGAAAGAGCGCATTGAGCCACTCGTGGGCGCATCGGTGGCAGCTCAGTTGTGGATGGGAACATTCCATTCCATTTTTGCCAAGATTTTGAGAATAAATTCGAGTAAGATCGGATTTGACCATAATTTCACCATTTATGACACCACCGATACAAAATCGTTGATAAAGCATATTATTAAAGAGATGAATTTGGACGAGAAGATTTATAAGCCGTCGTCTATCCAATCACGAATCTCTTTTATGAAAAACCTGCTCTACTCCCCTACCGACTATGCCCGCAACCGCGATTTCAGGGAGGAAGACAACAAGATGCAGATTCCATGCTTCTATGACATCTTCAACCGGTATTGTGACCGCTGCCGACGGGCCGGGGCAATGGATTTCGACGATTTACTCTACTACACCAATGTGTTGCTTCGTGACAACAAGGACGTGCTGAACAAATATCAGGATTTTTTCCAATACATTCTAGTAGATGAGTATCAAGACACTAATTTTGCCCAACACTTGATTGTGCGCCAAATTGCAGACAAGAACCAGAATTTATGCGTCGTGGGTGACGATGCCCAAAGTATATACTCGTTCCGTGGAGCAAACATTTCCAATATATTAACCTTGGGTGATTCGTTCCACGGACTGAAAACATTCAAGATGGAGCAGAATTACCGCTCGACACAAACCATCATCTCAGCGGCCAATTCGCTGATAGAGAAAAATAAGCATCAAATCGCCAAACACATTTTCTCGGAGAATGAAGTGGGCAACCGCATTCCGGTTATAGAGTGCTCATCAAACTATGAGGAGAGTTATGTGGTTGCCAACCAAATAATGAGCCTTAGGGCTAGAGGTGGTTATGCCTTTAGCGACTTTGCCGTGCTTTACAGGACCAATGCCCAATCACGTGCACTTGAAGAGGCTTTCAGCAATGGCGGAAAGCGTGATAGGCACGGAAACAGACAGCGCAGCATTCCATACCGCATTTATGGAGGGCTTTCGTTTTACCAACGCAAAGAAGTGAAAGATGCCTTGGCCTATTTCAGGCTTACGGTCAATCCCAATGATGATGAATCCTTGCGACGCATTATCAATTACCCTGCGCGAGGCATTGGGGAAACCACAGTCAATAAGATACAGGCTTGCGCATCGCATGACCGAGTAAGCCTGTGGGACGTCATCTGCAATCCGTCAAAGCATGGTTTAGGAGTGAACAAAGGCACACTCGGCAAGTTGCAGAATTTCAAAAACATCATCACTGGCTTTATCGATTTCAACGCCGATGACAACAATGCATTTGTCACAGCCACCAAGATTATCGACGACACTCACTTGCTCGCTGTTTTAGCTGGCGACAAATCTGCCGAGAACATAAGCCGACAGGAAAACATCAATGAGCTGATAGGTGCAGTCCATACGTTTGTTGAGGAATCTGAAGAGGAAGGGTATAATGCCCAACTTATCGACTTCCTGCAGCAAGCCTCATTATCGACCGACCAAGACCAGGATGACGGCAATGAGGACCGTGTGACACTGATGACTGTACATGCAGCCAAAGGCCTGGAATTCAAAAATGTGATAATCGTGGGAGTAGAGGAAGACCTTTTTCCATCGAAAATGAGTAGCGACACTTTGGCCGGCATTGAGGAGGAGAGACGATTGATGTATGTGGCCATTACCAGGGCACAGGACAATTGTGTGATAACCTATGCCCTACAGCGATTCTTGAATGGCCAAAACAAGGTTTGCACACAAAGCCGTTTCATATCCGACATCGACTCACAATTCCTTCAACAATCAGGCACAAGGATGTTTGGCGAGTCGAGACGATCCATTGATGTAGACCTGGAAAGAGCACAATTCAATCGCCCCATCACACGGAAGGATCATTTGTTGGTTCGTGAGTCACCAACGGCTTCACGCATAGCGGCAAATAACACATCTCATACGCTTGCTGCCGTTGTAGGTGCCCAATGCCATACCATTGATGAGGTTTCAGTCGGAACGGTCATTATTCACAACAGGTTTGGCCGCGGAATAATTACAGCTGTCGACGACACTTCGTCGTCACACTCGATAACCGTTGACTTTGATAACACAGAACGAAAGAAACTACTGTTGAAATTTGCCAAGTTCACAATTCTATGACATTCCAGTTATGACACAAATATCCACACCATATTATATAGTTTACGAAGACAAGTTGCGCAGCAACATCGAACTGATTCAAAGTGTGATGGACCGCGCCGGCATAAAGATAATCATGGCATTCAAGGCCAATGCCTTATGGAAGACGTTTCCCATATTCAGGGAATACGGAATTTGCTCAACCGCAAGTTCGGTCAATGAGATGCGACTTGCCCTCGAAGAGCTGCATTGCCGTGTGCACTCGTATTGCCCAGTATATACCGATGCGACAATACACGATTTCATCAGCGGCAGCAGCCACATAACATTTAACTCAATTGAGCAGGCTGTGAAATATATGCCAATCGTAAAGGGACACAATGAGAGTGTTCCAAATGCGCCAGTATCATGCGGATTGCGAATCAACCCCATGTGTTCGGTGGTCGACACAGGCATCTACGATCCCTGTGCGCCGGGCTCGCGTTTCGGCGTGACTGCTGACGGCCTAGGAACTTTGCCTGACGGAATTGAAGGCTTCCACTTTCACGCTTTGTGCGAATCGTCGTCACATGACTTGGCCAAAGTGCTTGAGGCTGTTGAGCAGCAATTCGGCAAATATCTGCCACAGCTGAAGTGGATCAATATGGGCGGAGGGCATTTAATGACACGCGAGGGATATGATGTGGATCACTTGGTTGAGCAGCTCATTAATTTCCGACATCGGCACCCAAATCTTGAAGTAATACTTGAACCCGGAAGCGCATTTTGTTGGCGAACAGGTGATTTAGAAGCAACAGTAGTTGATGTGGTTGAAAATAGTGGCATCAAAACAGCCATTGTCGACGTCTCATTTGCTTGCCATATGCCCGATTGTCTCGAAATGCCTTACAAGCCTACGATCACCCAAGCATTAAAATGCGTAGACAACACTATGCCGACCTACCGCATTGGCGGCAACTCGTGCTTGAGCGGAGATTTCATTGGTGAGTGGTCGTTTGTACATAAACTCGTACCTGGCGACAGATTGACATTTGAGGACATGAACCACTACACCACTGTCAAGACCAACATGTTTAACGGCATTCAGCATCCATCGATTGTACTGCGTCGAACAGATGGTTCCTCGATTATGCTGAGGGAGTTCACCTATCAAGACTATAAATCCAGAATGGACTGATAGTACAACAATACGAAATTAAATATCACACACCATGCCCCCAAAGAAAACAACCATCAGCTACGCCTCGCTCCGTAGCGAAATCACGAGCCATAAGTTTCACAACATATACGTGCTGCAAGGAGAAGAACCGTATTATATCGACAAGCTGACGGAATTGATAATCAGCAATGCGTTGACACCAGAAGAACAGGACTTCAATCTAACAGTCGCTTATGGCAATGATGTGGATGTCCGTGCAATGATCGGCACATGCAAGCGCTTCCCGGTGATGTCGAAGTACCAAGTGGTGGTACTCAAGGAAGCCCAAAATGTGGGCAAAAGTGGAGGTGGCAAGGGTTCCCTGAGTGACTTGAAATTCTATGCTCAGAATGTGACCGAAAGCACAATTCTTGTGGTTTGCAACAAAGGAGGGGCTATTAACGCAAAGACTTTTGTTGATGAAATAGCACGCGGTAAGTCGGGGGTTGTTTTTGATTCGCCTAAAGTAAGGGACTATGCATTGCCTAAACTCATAACGGATTATGTGAAGGAGGCAGGGGTGGAAATCGATGCAAAGTCAACTACCATGCTTGCAGCAAGCATCGGGACCGATTTGGCACGCATGTTTGGCGAAATCGACAAGTTGCTGATGCTCGTGGGCACTACCCACCGCATAACGCCTGAATTGGTAGAACGCAATGTGGGCATTAGCAAGGATTACAATAATTTCGAGCTTGAAGATGCGCTTATCATTCGTGACGGAGCCAAGGCATTCCGCATAATCGACTATTATGAGAAGAATGCCAATGAGCAGGTGATGAAGTCGGTTGTGGGAGCGCTTTTCTCATTTTTTTCCAATGTGCTACTTGTGCGCACTAGTCGTAACAAAAGCCTTGAGGGTCTGATGGAACAATGCGGCAACCGGTCGAAATTCAGAGTTGGCAAGTTTGTCGATGCGGCAAAGCATTATAGCACCCTTTCGTGCGTAAACATCATCAGCTATCTGCGGGAGTGTGATGTGAAAGGAAAAGGCATAGACTCACACCAAAGTTCAGGCGAATTGCTGAGGGAACTCATCTATAAGATACTCCATGCTTAGAATGTCCCTGTAGCTCTCTGCCTCACTTGGTGAGTTTGGCCGCGTTTTCACAGTCAAGAAGATTGACATAGCGTTCCCTTATGATCAGTGAAGCCGAATTGCCAGCATTCATGCAGTCAAGGCATAAGGCCTGGATAGAGTCATTCAACCGTTGGTCTGTGATTGCGAACCGCTTCTCCGCCCTTTCGGTAAGCGTCGAGTCTTTTGCCGCTTTCAGGTAGGCTTTGAAATTATTTTTTCTTTGGTTTTGCAGCCACTTGACCTGGTTGATGAAACTGAAGTATGCATGGTTCTGTGCACCACCTGTCACTATAACTTTATTGGCTGAAAATTCAATGTTGGTCGTTCCTTGTTCCAACACAAAATAAAACGGCCTTTTCTCTCCATCAAATTTGATTATTGCCACATGAGGGGACTCAATCTGGCCTTTGAATGTGAACATACCCCCAGATTGCCCCGACACGCTGAGCATTCGCTTGCGCATAAGGGTGTTGTCGACGACATAGAGCGTTGCCAAATCACGAGCCACCTTCTTGTCTAATTTGCATATCACCGTATAATCAACCAAGCTTTGCCCGCTTGAACCGCTATGGCGGTCACACGACCACAGAGCAAGCATTAGTATCGCGATTGCGATATGCACTTTATTTAATAATCCAATCATGTTGCAAAATTAGACAATTATTGTGATGTGGTTTGAATTTA
>CAVIEK010000048.1:2260-10102 GCA_963641805.1 Bacteroides fragilis | reverse complement strand
GATTTATATTTTACCTTGCGGGTCGGGCAAAATTGCGACTGTTGGAGAAAATGAACTACCATAACTGGCATATATTACCTTAAATGAGCAACTTAATGCATGTAGCTTGAAAAACCTTTCATTTTATAAGGCTTTGATCTTGCAATTTTTCAGCATTATGTGTAACTTTGCAAACATTATTTATCAGCAGATGGAAAGATTGATCACCGACATTGAATCTTGCATCTATCATAAATGGTGCGTTAGTGACAGTGCTATAAAAAGCATTAGTCTTGAATTCGCCCCTAACCATACAGGAACAATATCACCTTCACCGGGTGATATTCTTGTTTTTAGCCCTACCCTATTCTTCCAGAAGAGCACACTTAAAGGAATCAAATTCAGAGTCAAAGATTGTTTTACTGGTTTATAAATTCTTATTAATTATGTCACACCTGAGATTTAAAGAAGTTGAACAGGCATTCAACCGCGAACCGGTTGAAGTGAAGAATCCTGGGGGCACACCCTCAGACTACTATGGCATCTACGTGTTCAACCGCGAGACAATGTACAAGTATCTACCCAAAGACACTTACGAAGCATTGATTTATGCGATTGACAATAAAGAGCCACTAAACCGACAGGTCGCCGACAGCGTTGCAGCCGGAATGAAGAAATGGGCTACCGACAACGGCGTGTCACACTACACGCACTGGTTTCACCCATTGACCGACGGCACTGCCGAGAAGCACGATTCGTTTATTGAGCACGACGGTAAGGGCGGTGTCATTGAGGAATTCAGCGGTAAGCTTCTGGTCCAGCAAGAGCCCGATGCGTCAAGTTTCCCCAATGGTGGAATACGCAACACATTTGAGGCTCGTGGATATTCGGCATGGGACATCTCATCGCCTGCATTTATACACGACAACACCCTTTGCATTCCCACAATATTTATTGCCTACTCAGGTGAGTCACTAGACTACAAGACACCTCTTCTGCGCGCTCTCAACAGCGTAGATAAGGCGGGAACGGCTGTGGCGCAATATTTCGACCAGAATGTGAAGCATGTGGTATCATATCTTGGTTGGGAGCAGGAGTATTTCCTTGTTGATGAGGCTTTGTTTGCAGCCCGCCCCGACTTGGTGATGACAGGCCGCACACTGATGGGGCACGAAAGTGCAAAAAACCAGCAGCTTGAAGACCACTATTTCGGTGCAATCCCGTTGCGTGTTGAGAAATTTATGCTCGATCTGGAAATCGAGAGCCACAAACTTGGTATCCCGGTGAAAACCCGTCACAACGAAGTCGCCCCAAACCAGTTTGAACTTGCTCCTATATACGAGGAAACAAATCTTGCCAACGATCATAACTTGCTTCTGATGAAGGTGATGGATGAGGTTGCTCGTCGTCATCACTTCCGTGTGCTCCTTCACGAGAAGCCGTTTGCCGGTGTGAATGGGTCAGGCAAGCACAACAATTGGAGCCTGGGCACAGATACCGGAACATTGTTGTTCAAGCCCGGTAAAACAGCCAAAGACAATCTGCAGTTTATCACATTTGTATGTAATGTGATGGCTGCCGTCTACAAATATAATGGCCTGCTTAAAGCATCAATCTCTACGGCAACCAACGCACACCGCCTTGGCGCCAACGAGGCACCGCCGGCCATCATCTCCATGTTTATGGGTTCACAGGTCAGTGCAATTCTTGACCAACTTGTAAGCAAGGACAAAGATGACAACTTTAAGTTGACTGACAAATCAGAGCTGAATCTGGAGGTTTCTCAGATACCTGAAATACTAATAGACAACACCGACCGCAACCGCACCTCGCCATTCGCTTTCACAGGCAACCGCTTTGAGTTCCGCGCAGTAGGTTCAAGCGCCAATAGTGCATCGGCAATGATTGTGCTCAATGCAGCTGTTGCCGAGCAACTGGCAGAGTTCAAGGTGAACGTTGACAAGCGAGTTGCCGCCGGAGAGGAACTCCAGCATGCTATCCTTGAAGAAGACAAGGTGCTCATCGAATACTCAAAACCGATTCATTTCGACGGGAACGGATATAGCGATGAGTGGGTCGCCGAAGCCAAAAAGCGCGGCCTCGACTGCGAGACATCTGTTCCTAAAATCATGGATTCCTATCTCACCCCGGAATCTATCAGCCTGTTCGAGAAAACTGGTGTGTTCAGCAAGGTGGAACTTGAGGCACGTAACGAGGTGAGCTGGGAGACCTACACAAAGAAAGTGCAGATTGAGGCACGCGTGTTTGGTGACTTGGCACTTAACCATATCATTCCAGTTGCCACGAAATATCAGTCGATACTGCTCGACAACGTTTACAAAATCAAAAGCCTATTTCCCAAGGAGCGCGGCGAGAAAATCGCGGCACAGGACATGGCAATGATTGAGAAAATGGCCGAACACATGCAGTTTATCAAAGACAACGTAATTAATATGGTCAATGCCCGTAAGGTGGCCAACAAGATTGAGTGCCTTCGAGATAAAGCCATTGCCTATCACGATACAGTGGTGCCATATCTCGATGAGATTCGTTATCATATCGACAAACTTGAGCTAATGGTCGACGACGAGATGTGGCCATTGCCAAAATATAGAGAGCTTCTGTTCATCCATTAATCATATTATCGTTCAGTGGAATTATTAAAGCACGAATGCGGCATAGCAATGATTAGATTGCGAAAGCCCCTCAACTATTATAAGGAAAAATACGGCACCTACCTCTATGGCTTGAACAAGCTGTATCTGCTCATGGAGAAGCAGCACAATCGTGGTCAGGAGGGGGCAGGTCTTGGTTGTGTGTCGATCAACACAAAACCGGGAAAAGAATACATCTTCCGAGAACGAGGATTAGGGTCAGGAGCAATCAGTGAGATTTTTGGTAATGTGCGCAAGCAGATCAGTGAATCGGTGCTGAATGGTGTCAAAGAGAGCGAGTTGCCTTTCGTGGGCGATGCCTACATGGGCCACTTGCGCTACAGCACCACCGGCAAATCGGGTATTAGCTATGTGCATCCATTCTTGCGGCGCAACAACTGGCGTTCACGCAATTTGTTGCTTTGCGGCAACTTTAATATGACCAACGTCGATGAGATTTTCCAGGATATCGTCAGCCATGGTCAACATCCGCGAGTATATTCCGACACTGTGATTCTGCTCGAACAGCTTGGCCAATCGCTCGACATAGTCAATCAGAGTCTTTACGACAAATATCACTCCGATGGTATTGACGGCATCGAGTTGACCCGAAAAATTGAGGACAACCTTGACCTCAAGCAGGTTCTCAAAAATCCGTCTACCACTTGGGATGGCGGCTATGCCATGTGTGGTATCATTGGCAGTGGCGACATGTTTGTAATGCGGGACCCACACGGTATTCGCCCGGCTTTTTACTATTGCGATGATGAGATTTTCGTGGCAGCATCAGAACGGCCTGTGATTCAAACCACAATGCGGGTAGAAGTCGAACAAGTCAAGGAACTGCAGCCTGGTTCTGCCGTCATTGTCAAAAAGAACGGAGAAATAGAGACAAGCAGCATTTTAAGCGAGCAGGAAAACAAACGGTGCTCATTTGAGCGCATCTATTTCTCACGTGGCAGCGATGCCGACATATACAACGAGCGAAAGCTTCTTGGCCGTAATTTGGCCGAAAAGATTCTCCGATCGGTTAACTACGATGTGGATCACACAATCCTATCGTTCATCCCCAATACTGCCGAAATCGCTTATATTGGTATGGTTGAAGGCATGAACGACTATGTGCGCGAGCAGCAAGAGCAAATGATTCTATCGCTCGACCGTAATGCGGCCGACTATTCCGGTCAAATCAAGGAAATATTGTCGCACCGTTTGCGCATCGAGAAAATTGCCATCAAGGACATCAAGCTTCGCACCTTTATCACTGAAGGCAAATCAAGAAATGATCTTGCGGCCCATGTCTACGATGTCACATACGGCCAGGTTAATGCAGGTGTCGACAATTTGGTGGTGATTGATGATAGCATTGTGCGCGGCACTACCCTCAAGCAGTCAATCATCCGCATACTTGACCGACTCCATCCAAAGAAGATTGTCATTGTCTCATCTTCGCCTCAAGTACGGTATCCTGACTATTACGGCATCGACATGTCGCGAATGGCTGAGTTCTGTGCTTTCCGCGCTGCGATAGCTCTCTTAAAGGAGCGCAACATGGAACACGTGATTACGGATGTGTATAACAAGTGTAAGGCTCAGGAAAACTTTAAGAAGGAACAAGTAGTGAATTATGTCACTGACATTTACAAGCACTTTACCGATGAGGAGATATCAGCAAAAATTGCCGATATGATAAAAGATGACGACATAAACGCTGAAGTTGAGCTGATTTATCAATCGATTGATGGGCTGCACAAGTCAATAACAGAATGTCCGGGTGACTGGTATTTCACTGGCGACTACCCCACCCCGGGCGGCAACAAGATGGTTAACAAGGCTTTTATCAACTGGTATGAGGGGAACCCCGACAAACGGTAAATAAAGCCAATCCCACAACATAGCCTTGAGAGGCACATTTCTTCGTAGGAATGTGCCTCTCTTGCTCTTAACTCAGGCCAATCAGTTGGTATTCTCTGCAATGAAAATTATTGAGAATCTGCAGTTGGGTTTTACTCTTAAGGCTATTTTTTGTAAGTTTGCATCGACTTTACGTATTTATAATTGATTTTTGTAGATGAACTTCTCATTAAGCTATCATTCAAGTATCAAGAATGACGGTGAATTGTACTTCACTCCGTCGTCTACTGATGGCTCTCAACTGAATTCGCCATTGCTCATAGTGATGTGTAACGACAGCGCTTTGGGTGAAGAACTGCAAAGCATTGTGGCTTCACGACTCGCCCAAACGGGTTGCATTACGCCCAATGAATTTAACGATGCCTTAGATAAGGCAATAAGAGCAAGCAGCCGTCCTGTGAGAAATTGTGACCTTGCTTTTGCCGCTTTTCACAAGAAAGGTTGCCTTGTGGCGCAAATGGGCACAAGCCGTATTCTGCAGTTGAGAAAGGACAACGTGGAGTATGACTCACGTGATCAAGTACTTGACATCTACAGCTCAAAAGCCAAGGTTGAACAGATTTATGACATTAAACCGGGCGACTATCTGGCGATAAGTGCCACCGAACGGCTAAACCCACAAAAAGCACTAACGGCTATATTTAACGATGAGGCTACAGACGACGCGCAGCGCCTCAGAGCCTTTACCGCAGTGGCCGATGAAGGTAAAGAAGTTGAGGCAACAGCACTTGTTGGCATTGAGGGTGTGACAGGATTAAATCCACTTGCCAATATTTATGATCTTAATGTCAAATGGTTTTTGATTGCATTTGCGTTATTGGCAGCAATCATTGCATGCGCTTTTCTCACATTCAACTACGGATTTATTGTTGCTCACGACCAGACAACGGTAACAGACTCCACCCTAATCGACAACCAAGAGTCAAATACTACCGATACGATAGTACCTGCAGTTGCTGTCAACATCGACACCGCTATAGCTCCTGCTAAAGTCGATACAACCATAAGTGAAAAGCAAAAGGTTCATGTTGACACAACGCCCGTTGCACCTGATATCGTACCAGAAACGCTAGAACCTGCGATGATTGAACATAAGGAACCACAACCGAACCATCAGACTCATTCGACACCGGTTGAGCCAATTCAGGAGCCACCAGTTACCGGCAATTGAACCGACCCACATAAAACTTGGCAACCGCAACGGTCTTCAACCCATGGGCGTTGCGGTTATTTTTTTGCACAAATGTTCAAATCTATTGCTTTGCAGATTAGTAATTAAGAAAACAAGTCGATTTTATGACTAAAATGTGGCTTTTTTACTAAAAAAAGCGTGATTGTTTTTTGTTTTTCACACTTTATTGTTAATTTTGGGCCGTAATGTTAAAGCAAGCCCATTCTTTCTTGAATCAACATTGTGTTTTAAGGGCAAAATAACAGTTTAATATGGCAATAGCCATGAATGATGAGCCAAGACTTTATGGTGACAGGCAAATACTCATTCATGCTATGCCATCGAGAATTTATTCATACTCAGAATTATGAAGAAATCAACCATATGGCTACTGACAATTGTGATGGCATTCACATTCATAGGGTCTCTGTTCGTCCAAATAATGTATATGGAGAACATGGTGAAGATGCGCAACGAGCAATTCTCAGAAGTGGTGATGCGCAGCCTGTATGGTGTAGCCTCTGAGCTTGAGCAAGATGAGACTAAGCACTATCTCGACCAGGACCTCGATGAGTCGGAGGCAATGATAGGGGCTGTAGTGGCACCGGTGCAAAACGGAGATAGCTATAGCGCTCAACCCATAAATAGCGACTCAATATCAACATCCTATGTCTCAAAGGCTATCGGTATCAAGGGACAAACGAAACTGCAAAACTTTAACGAACGATACCGGCACCGACAAGAAATACTCAAAGGGCAATATATATATCAAAAGGGGCTTCTCAATGAAGTGATTCTCACCATATTGTCCCAGTCAAGTAACCGTCCGATTATGGAACGTGCCGATTCAGCTGTGGTGAGGCGCTACCTCAAGCAAGAATTTGCCAGCAACGGACTGAACCTGCCATTTGAGTTTGCCGTAATCAACCACAACAATACAATCGTCTACCAATCCGGCAATTACTCAAATACCGACAAGGAAAATGCCTACAAGCAAATCCTGTTTCCCAATGACCCGCAAAGCAAACAAAACACGCTCAAGGTGATATTCCCCACCAAGAGCGACTACATATTCTCGTCAATCAAATTCATGCTGCCTTCGTTTGCATTCTCATTTGTATTGCTGTTCATCTTCATCTATACGATAATAGTAGCATTCAAGCAGAAGAAACTCACCGAGATCAAGAACGACTTCATCAACAACATGACTCACGAGTTCAAGACTCCAATTTCCACGATATCACTTGCCGCGCAAATGCTCAATGACGACAGTGTGCGCAAGAGCCCCACAATGCTGAAGCATGTGACGACGGTGATCAATGACGAGACGAAGCGACTTCGCTTTCAGGTTGAAAAGGTTCTGCAAATGTCAATGTTCGACCGCAAGAGTGCAACCATGAGGTTGCAAGAGGTTGATGCCAATGCAATAATCGACAACGTGATAAATACTTATCGTATAAAGGTGGAGAAATTTGGCGGTAAAATCGAATCAAACTTGGATGCGGAAGACTCTGTAGTCAACGTCGACGAAATGCATTTTACCAACGTTATTTTCAACTTGCTTGACAATGCAATAAAATACCGTCGAGAAGAGGTCGCGCCACACTTGGCCATAAGCACCCGGAATCATGGCGATGACGAGATACAGATAGTGATACAGGACAACGGCATAGGCATAAAGCGTGAAGACTTGAAGCGCATATTCGAAAAATTCTACCGTGTATCGACCGGCAACCGCCACGACGTTAAGGGCTTTGGCCTGGGCCTTGCCTATGTCAACAAGATGATAACACTGTTCAAGGGCTCAATAAAGGTAGAAAGCGAGCTCAAAAAAGGATCGAAATTCATAATTACATTACCACTATTAAAATAACAACGACTATGGAAGAAAAATTAAGAATTCTGCTCTGCGAGGATGATGAGAATCTTGGCATGTTATTGAGAGAATACCTTCAGGCAAAGGGATTCAGTACCGACCTTTATGCTGATGGTGAAAGTGGATATAAGGCATTCTTGAAAGGCAAATACGACATCTGCGTGTTCGATATCATGATGCCTAAAAAAGACGGATTCCAATTGGCGCAGGAAATTCGCACTATCAATAGCGAAGTGCCCATTATTTTC
>CAVIEK010000048.1:0-2250 GCA_963641805.1 Bacteroides fragilis | reverse complement strand
TTTTCCTCACAGCCAAGACACTAAAGGACGATATCCTTGAAGGATTCAAGCGCGGTGCCGACGACTACATAACAAAGCCGTTCAGCATGGAAGAGCTTGTGATGAGAATAGAGGCCATTCTGCGACGCGTGAAGGGCAAGAAAGGCAAGGAGATCACCATGTACAAGATTGGCAAGTTCACGTTTGACACCCAAAAGCAGGTTTTGATATCCGACGACATCTCAACCAAACTCACCACAAAAGAGAGTGAGTTGCTTGGACTGCTCTGCTCACATGTGAATGAGATTCTTGAGCGTAATTTTGCCCTTAAGACTATCTGGACTGATGACAACTACTTCAATGCCCGCAGTATGGATGTCTACATCACTAAGCTTCGCAAACACTTGAAGTCTGACCCGTCGATTGAGATAATCAACATTCACGGTAAAGGCTATAAGCTGATTGCCCCCGAGGCAGATGCCCAATAAAGACATTGTAGCATACGGCTCTTAACGACTAAGCCGAGCATTTCAACGAGATGCAGCACCAACTCAGGTGTTGCATCTTGTTTTTTAGATTACTATCTTTGCAATCGCAAAACCATTCAGCATGTGATTTGGCTTTAATAATGCATACACAACTTTATGAAAATCATTTTCCGTATCTATCAATGGGCAATAGTAGCCCCTATTTTATTGGTTCTGACAATTATTACGGCCATTCTGACCATTGTGGGCGGATTGTTCAATAGCAATTGGTGGGGGTATTATCCCCCACGCATATGGGCCAAGTGCTGGTGCGCATTATTGTTTGTGAAGGTTGAGGTCAAAAACAAGCACCTTATTAACCCCAAGACATCCTACGTGTTTGTAGCCAATCACCAAGGTGCCTTCGACATATTCTCAATCTATGGCTTCTTAAACCATAAATTCAGATGGATGATGCGCAAGGGGCTGGAAAACATTCCACTTGTGGGCTTGGCATGCCGTAGCGCTGGTCATATCATGGTCGACAAGTCTTCACCCATCAAATTAAAGCAAACTATGGAGGCCGCGGAAAAAAGCCTTCAAGGCGGCACATCGCTTGTTATATTCCCTGAAGGACGCCGCACAAGCAACGGCAAGCTGCAACCGTTCAAAAAAGGAGCATTCAAACTTGCCTTGGAATTCAATCTGCCTGTGGTCCCCATCAGCATCAATGGCTCATACAAAGTAATGCCACGCTCTTCGTTCAACGTCACTCCAGGCACAATTACAATCACCATACACCCGGCCTTAACTCCAGGTGAAAACGGTCATGATATTAACCAAGTGGTTGACCGTAGCTATCGTGAGATAGAAAAATCCCTTGAGCATGAAACCAATGGCACAGGAGATTGAGTAATCTTTTTTACCGAACCATCACCCGAAACGTCTCATTGCCAACAACCACGATGTAAAAGCCGCAAGGCAACTCCGTTCTTGTGGTTGTGTTATGCGTTTCCCCGCTCTTTACAAGAGAGGCATCAGCTGAATAAATGAGAACAGTAGCATTCTCTCCAGCATTTTTAATCTCTACAAAGCCATCCCCCGAAACCACTGTTGTGACATCGGAAGCAGGCGATTCAACACCAGATATGGCACCTGTAGCAGATAACTCTCTGACTGTTATGGGGCTATTCAAATCGGCATTCCATGCAGCCAAGCGCAATCTGGCCTGTTTGGTCCCATCGGGCACCACGATTTTTGTAACCATACCCTCATGATACTGTTCTGCTTTATCAAACATGTGGTCAACAGCTGCTAATTTGTCTCCATTAACGCCTATCAACTCAAATGTGGGATAGCCTCGTGATAAATCATATGTTCCAGATGCGACAGTTTGGCAATACAAAGTCGAAGTAATCACTATCTCGTTATATCCGCCACAGTTAAAAAGCGGTGATAACAAAGTGTAGTCGGTGCCGTTACTTGCTTTGTATAGGTTCACTTTGTTGGCGCTGATGGCATCAGTGTCGAGCTTGAAATTTGGCCGTGAATAAGTCCAACCCACATAAGAGTTTTGGTTGAATTCCAGCAAAGCGGCGTTTCCGTTGTCGGCTTTTGCCGTTGCCGACAACAATGCCACAACTGAAACAATAAGGTTTAATGCATTTCTTTTCATGTGCATAGTCTTCTTATTTTATAGTTCATCTTTAACAAGAGAAATCGAAATTGCCTATTTGCTTCTTGTCTCCAGCAACTACAATCCAAAGCCGCTCCAAGTCAAAGTACCTACCAGCCAATTCCTGCA